>CAZUZJ010000001.1:0-52080 GCA_964624225.1 uncultured Desulfobulbia bacterium
TCAACCCTAACTTCGCTGCCGATGTCAGGGGTTCGGTTGGTGCAGATACGTATCAGTAATCGCAGCTGGTGCAACAACGGCTACGGTTAACACAACCGCAGTGACCGCTAACAGTGAAATCCTCATAACCGAAGATCAAAGCCTTGGCGTGGCGCTCGGCGTTACGTGCAATACATCTATTAGTTCGCCACCTGTGGTTTCATCACGCGTTGCAGGAACCAGTTTCAGCGTGATTATTAGCTCAGCCCTCGCAACGAATCCGGTGTGCTATGACTATTCGATCATTAATTAAACTCGTATTCTGCTTGCTTTTTCTTTTGTCCCCGCAAGTCTTTGCTCAGAGCGCTCATCCCTCGATTACGCAAGACATGGGTATAGGAGCGCCTACTGGAACTTGTAACAATCAGTCCTATGTTGATTCCTCGACCGGAACGGTCTATGTCTGCAAGGGCGGAAGTTGGTTCAACGCTAGCACCGGGAGCGACACGGTGAGCTGGGCGCAGTTTTAGGGAGATAGTCAATGGAAATCGTGCAAAGCAGAACAACAAGAACGCGACGCGAAGCGACTGCCGATTACGGCCTGATGGCGGCGGCGTGGGTTCTGTTTCTGGCCGCGCTGATGCTGATTCTGGCAAGCCCCTCGCTTTTCGCCCAAGGCCCCGGCGCGATCAAGACGCAGGAGATTTACAGCTCGACCGGCACGGTGAAGATTGACGGTACGCTGAACCTTCCGACCCCACTCCCGATCAGCAGCGGCGGCACGGGAATCTCGACTGGGCCCCTCGCTGGGAGCGTCCTGGCTGGCCCGACAGTGAGTCCGGGGAGTAGCGTGGGCGTCCGGCAGTACGTGCACTGCGAATACGACACCCCCGTCAACGCGGATTCTCCAAAATCTTTTTCCTGCCCGCAGTTCGCGAATCCAATCATCGTTGGCGATAGCCTTCTGGTGATATCCCCGCAACTGGGAAGCAGGACCGGCTCGTCTTCTTTCACAGACAGCCTGGGGAACACCATCACAAACCATGTGGTTACGACAACCGGGAGTCCCAGTCCCACTGTAGCGTACGGAACGATCACGGTTGGCGGAGCGGACAGCGTTAGTGGATCGAACATCGCCTATTGGGCCAACGGCGGCTCGCACAGCCAGTACGACTTCTGGGTATTCGAGCTAACCAACGCCTCCGGCGTGAACCTCGCCAGCAGTTTCACTGCTCCCAACTCCAGCCCTGCTACAATCGCCCTAACTCCGAGCGCTACGACCGACTCGTTCATCCGGCTGGCCCTTATCGGCTCGAACACCATTTCCACTCCAGCCGCAGGCACCGCCTACATCAGCCCGGCGGGGAGCGACCTTTTCTCGGTAAGCGCCGCAGATGTCAAAATGGGGTTCGGGAAATCGGATACAATCGCGCCAGATACTACCGCCTCCTTCAGCAGCCAGTTTTCGTGGAGTTTGACGGCTGGCCCGTCCCCTACTCAGGTTGACATGGTCGTTGACATAACCCAATCGGCCTCGGTCGGAGCCGGTCCGTGGGTGGCTCGAAAGCTGACTGTCGGCGATCTGCCGTTGCCCTTTCCTTTGACGGACGAGGGCGGCCAGGTCTTCAACGTCAAGGCGTATGGGGCGAAGGGCGACGGGGTAACTAACGATTCTTCCGCCTTTCAAGCTGCCTTTAACGCGGCCCAACCTGCGGGAGGACTGGTATGGATACCCGGCTGCGGGCCGTATTACGTCCCAACCGTTCCGACCAACATATCGACGGTCAGCTTCGACTCCCCTGGCTACACTTGCGCGAATAAATTTGTGATGCAGCCGCCGTTCGACAGTAATGATATCTACTACAACTACAACACGATAACGAGCACGGACAACCTATCTGGTACCAACCACTCGGTTGAGGGTTGGGTATTCGATATCAATCAGACACCGAATCTGCCTACGATGAGAAATCTTGCAGTTGGTGCGGACTTAAGCGTTTTGACAGCCACGGGAACCCCTCCTACAAATAATAGTCCGACTTTAACCGGTAACTTTGACGGGATGTTTGCAGCAGTACAGTCAGGAGGAGCGGCTTGGAACAGTGTAGGAGTTATGGGCATTGGTGATTGCATTACTTCAAGCGGAAATTGCTGGGGGGCGAATTTCATTGCCGGAGACTCGGCCAGTCTGGCTTCTCAACCACCGAATGAATATGCCTTGGAGCTTAACAATACTCCGTCAAACGCGGCCTCTCTCTACTCCTCTGCAGATGCCTTCAACGCTCTTCGCATATCGCTACTGAACACTCACATGCCGACGGGCGGTGCTGGTGCGATTGGGAACGCAATCAACATCGTTTCTAACGGGACTTCTGGGTATGGGTGGAATACGGCATTTTCCAGTGGTGACGGGGCGTCCTTGAATGGCATCTACCTTGGGCTCGCATACGGGACGGCACCCGTGGCCTCGCAGAATATAACTCTCAAGTCGTCCGGCGGAACTGGTTCAATGTTGCTCGATTCCGGCGGTGCATGGATTGTCAACATGCCGTCGAGCGATGTAAAATTTGCACACACTGGCACAGATTTGTCGCTCGATCTGCAAAACAACTCTGGAACGACTTGGCATCTCGATAGCTTATCCTCGAAAGACCTTTCGATTTTCTCAGATGCAGGGACGGGAAAGGTTACACTGAACGGATGGAATTTTGCAGCTTCAGGTAGTCCCGGCATCAGTGCCGGAACAATCTCCATTTCTGCCTCAACTAGCGGTTCGTACACTTTCACGACGGCTTACACAACGGCCCCAATTTGCACCGCTACTGAGACATCCGGAACGGTAATCTCACCTACGATTTCCTCAACGACCACGAATGTGACGGTGACCGTGGGAACAAGCGGCACGTACGGCTTCAACTTTATCTGCGTGCCAGCGGCAAATTAGGGGGTGGGCTGCGGAGGCTAAATGATCGCTTTAACAAAAACCGAGAGGCGCGTGCTGCCCATGCTCCTGTCCTTCCGCAGCAACAAGGAAATCGCCTCGGCCCTCGGCATTTCCGAGCGAACGGTGAAGTTCCACGTCTCAAACATTTTCAGGAAGCGCGGCGTTCGACGCCGGGCGGAACTTTTCGAACAAGAGCTAAGGGGGACTCACAATGGGCAACCTGGGGGATAATAGCACGCTGAAGTCGATCGTCGTATTCCTACTTGCCATGCTGACCTTCGTCGCTGGGTGGGCGACTTCGGCATATGAAGAAAGAGCGCAGATTCAGCAGGTGGTCGACATAGAGATTCAGCGCGTGATGGGGCCCCAGCTAGCGACCATGAGCCAGAAGCTGGACGATATTCAGGCCGAGCTTGCCCAGATCGCAGAGTTCCAACTGAAGCATTGACGATGACAACTCTCTTGCTTTGCGCCGCTCTCGGACAGGCCACCGCCCAGCTTCAAAAGCCGGAGCAGAAGATTGACCGAATTCAGCAGCAGATCGAGACGATCAAGGAGGCTGAGAAAAAGAAGCAAGAGCCGAAAAAATCCGGAAAGCCCAAGGCGAAGAAGGGCGAGAAACCTAAGGCGAAGGAAAAACCGAAGGAAGGGCCTAAGAAATAGAGATGAAATTTTCCGCTGCATTGCCGCCATTTCTGATGAAGCAAGAGGGGCTGAGCCTCAAGGCTTATTGGGACGAAGACGCCTGGAGGATTGGCTACGGCACAGCGGTACCTGGCATCGGCCCTGCCAGCACAACAACCCCAGAGCAAGCCCGGCTCTGGCTCGGGGAGACCCTCGACACGCTGGCGGCGGAAATAACCGGCCAGCTTAGGGTTCCGGTGGCCCAGTACCAATTCGACGCCCTGGGATCTTTTGTGTACAACATTGGCATCGGAAGGTTCATGCATAGCACGATGCTTCGGCTGCTGAACGAGGGGAAGTATGATGAGGCCGCCAACGAATTCCCACGCTGGGTGTACGTCAGGAATCCATCCGGCGAGCCTGTGATAAGTTCTGACCTGCAAAAGCGCCGCGAACTGGAACAAAGCATTTTCCTCGGCAAAGGTGCGCCGGGGTACGAATACCCAGTTGGAGGTTGAGAAATGAAAACCGCCCTGATTTGTCTCGCAGTTTTGCTTACACTTCCGCTTGAGGTTTGCGCGCAGGTTCACCACACAGACCTTTCGTGGACTGCCTCGGCGGACGCTGGGGTAGCGTACAACGTCTACAAGGCTATCGGAGCTTGCCCTTCGACGGGACTGCCGTCCGGTGCGACAAAGATTGCCTCGGCTATCACCAAGACGGCTTACAGCGACACTGCCGTATCGCCCGGCCAAACCGCGTGCTATTATGTTACGGCAACCCTGAACGGCTCGGAGTCTGCGCCAAGCAACACGGCCCCGGCCACAACCCCGATTGCGCCGCCGGGGACACTGACAATCCAGACCGTAGCGGAGCTTAGGGTGGTGGCGCGATGATTCGCAAGATAAAATTCGCGTGGTTCTGGCTTAAGGAGAAACTTTTCATCTGGCTGCTGGAGAGGTAGCCAGAAGTAAATAAAATGGAGGATTAGTATGAGCTGGTCATTTCAGGCAATAGGAAAGCCGAGCAAAATTCCCGCAGCGATTGACAAAGCAATTGAAGGTTACGGCCCTGACTCGCATACCAATCTGTCAAGGCGAGAGTTTGCTGCCGCCGCCCTGCATCTCAAGGCGCTGGTGTTAATGAATGGCGACAATTTTGCCGTGAATGTCGAGGCATCAGGTCATGCGCAATTCGGCTCGGAAGGAAGGATGGCCCCTGGTAGCTGCTCGGTCAAGATCGAGCCGATCTACGGCCTTGTCGAGTAGGGAGTGCCCGGAGATGATCCACTGGCTCAAGAAGCTTTTTCACGCCGGCGAGGGTGGCCCGATGCCCCACGGGGTCAAGGCCGGCCTCAAGCGCGTTCCACTTCACCTTGCCACGATGGGCTTGCCCAGCCTGGTCGCCGCGCTGCTGATCCCGCCTGGGCCGTGGGAATGGATTCCCGCCGCCGTGATGGTCGCGCAGGCGGTTCGGGGGGAAATAGATGATGTCAAAAACGGCGAGGATACCGTGGGCAAGGCGGTTATCGATGGGCTGAGCCAGTCGGCCCCCGCCGTTATAGGAGCGTTGCTGTAATGTGGAACCCAATCCGATCCATCCGGGAGGCAATCGAAAGGAGGATGATAATGAATTTCCTCAAGAAGTACATCGCCCACTGGGGCAACATTGCGGCGCTAGTTTTCGTGCTCATATCGTTCCTTGAGCCGTCCATGCAGGCGTACGACAAGGCCAACCGGCATTCCTTCATGGCCCAGATTTTCATCGTACTGCTGGCGCTCTACCACGCCCGCGCACCAAAGGACAAAGGAGGCAGTCAATGAAAAAATTCGCGCTTGTGTTACTCGCCATGGCGCTCGGTTCGCCACTGTTCGCCCAGACTTCAACCAGGTTCTCGCTTTCCGGCAACGCGCTCGGCTACGTCGGAGGTGGTCAGAGCCTTATCGCCGCCGACGCGGTTAGCGCCGTTCAGATTTCCCCGAACCTCACGATCCGAAATGACAACATCGTTCTCTCGACAGCAAACTCAAATGCTTCGGTAGCGACGTTCTTCCTCGGCGGGGCGCAGTACGATCTCCCGCTCGGCAAGATTCTGTCCAAGACGTTCCTCAACCCCGACAACTACAAATTCTACGTGGTCGGGCAGGCTGGATATGTCAACAGCCCCGCGACGGGGAATCTGGCGGAGTCGGCAGGTGGGGGGCTGAATTACTTCCCGCCAAGCCATCCGTCGGTCGGCATCAACCTCTTCGAAGTGCGGTGGCTGCACGGGAACGTGCCCGTCGATAACTTGCACATCGTCAATAACGGTTTGGCCGTCAGCGTTGGACTGACGTTCAAGTGAGCGCCATCATGGGACGGAAGATGCGACTGGCGCTCTTCGCCGTGCTACTGATTTGTTCACCGCTGATGGCGCAGAACGCCCACTATCGCAAGGACGGCCCGGCCCTGCTGAACGACCTGCGTTACACCCCTGGGAGCGTTCGCACAACCGACCCCAAGGAACTTTGCCCGCACGCGCACACAAAGGCCGTCCGGCACGTCACGCGCGCAACCAAGGAGGCTGCCTGCAAGGAGTACGGAATTGCTCCCGCCAAGTGTACGGGGGCTAACTATGAGCAAGACCACCTCATCAGCCTTGAGTTGGGAGGAAGCAATGATCTGGCGAATATCTGGCCGGAGCCGTATCTGCCATGGCCGGGCGCTCGTGAGAAGGACAGGCTGGAAAACGCTTTGCACCGGGACGTGTGCACCGGCAAGTTAAGCCTGAAATCGGCTCAGGAACAGATAAGGACGGATTGGTGGAAGGCGTACCGGAAGTACGTAGGCGAGGCACGGCGACGCCCTGGGCGGTGATGCCTAGGCAATCCCGAGCACCAGCATCAGCCCGAACATCATCAGGGCGGTCCCCAGAGCCCCCAGAATCATGGCTTGCTTGACGCCCCACTGCCAGCCGAGCCAGCCCACAGCCAGCATCGAGAAGCCCCATCCGGTGAGCAGAACTGCAAGCATTAGGAATCCTTTCCGGCAGTTTTAAAATTCCAGCACGCCTTGAGCCATGCGCTTGGCGGATATCTCGCAGTACTTCCAGCTAATCTCGACCCCGATGGCCTTGCGGCGAAGCTCTTTCGCAGCCAGTAGGGTTGTTCCGCTTCCGGCGAACGGGTCAAGGATAACACCTGCGGGCATAAACTCAATAATCTGTTTCATGACTTCGACGGGCTTCGGGGACGGGTGACCGGTGGCCGACGCCTTCTCGGGCATGGATTCGAAAACGTCAGAGCGGTGGCCCTTGTTGCCGAAATAGTTGCCCTTGATGTGGTAAAACAGTATCGGCTCCCAGTGGGGGTAGATCGGCATCGAAAACATTGCGAGCGCTCCGTAGCGCTTCCTAAAAACCCCTATCCAGTCGGGCTCGGGGGCGCGCCACAGGTTGGTGACGGACGAGAACATCGCTGTCGGAACGCCGAGCCCGACCACGGCGGCGGCGTAATCGGCGAACGCATTTGGCGTGTCGGGGGGCGCATCGTCGTAGCCCTTCCCTACACCGTAAGGCGGGTCGGTGATTACCACATCAAATCCGCCGATTGACGGCAAGATGTCCCGGCAGTCCGCATGCGCTATGCAGACGTAATCGTCCGAGTAGTACCATTTAACGCCGGATGGAGGCCAGACCTGCGCCGCCGGTGCCGTCTCAGTTCGTTGGGTCTGCATCACGCCCTTCGATTCTCCCTTGAGATGCGTTCGGCAGCCCTCCTAAGCGCCCGGCGGTCTGCCTCGTTCTGCCAGATTACCGACACGACATGCGCCAGGGAACAGCCGAGAATAATAAGCGAGATGACCATAACCATAAACTCTGCCATCATGATGCCTCCTTCCCGTTCCTCCGGTACGCGCGCTTGAATCCAAGTTCCTGCACAAGCTGCCCGACGCGCTGGCGGCTGATGCCCAGTCTCACCGCGATTTCCGGCGGCAACATCCCCGCGATGAGCAGGCGCTCAACACGCTTCCTCAGGGCCATGTCCTTGCGTCTACCTCGTTTACGAGGGGCATATTCGACGTAGGTTCGTTTCAGATGGCAAGAATGGCACAGAGCTTGCACGTGAAGCCGGTACTCCGGAGCGTACCCGAGGTAATGATGGTAACACTCGGCCGGTTTTCCGCAGTCGTGGCAACGGAGGGTCGAAAGGGCGGGGAGATCTCCCCGACGCTTTGCACGACTAACCGCGCTATGAGCTCTTTCCCTGTCCCGTTTGGTGTCCCTCATTGGGTTATTAGAGCACTAATCGTTTCTCATGTCAAGCAAATGTCCTTTGACAACCGGCGCGTTTTGGGATATTTTCATCGGCGGGCTGGCGCCCGACGGGGGATGTGCGGGAACCCCTTCCCGAGCATGGCGCATCCCCCCACCTTTTCCATGCTGAGGTGGATTAATGGGATACCTGGAAGATGTAAGGCAAGCACTGTTGAATCGCTGCCCGGCGATGCTGTACGACTGGCTCCCTGATGGACGGCAAGAGGGGCGGTATTACGTCTGCGCTGACATTACGGGGGGCAGAGGAAATTCACTCAAGGTCAATCTTAAAACTGGCCGCTGGGAGGACTACTCGCAGGGCCACCAGCCTGGCACCTACGGCTCCGACCTAGTATCACTCTATGCCGCAACCAAGGGCAAGGAATACAAAGAGGCCCTCCACGAACTCGCGGCGATGCTGGACATCAAGCCTGAGAAGCTCAAGCGCTCCGACCCGACGGAGTGGCAGGTTATAACCCCAGTCCCGCGCAGCGCCTATGAAGTCGGGACGGACGGCCTGCCCAAACTGCCGGATGTCCCGCGCGCTAAGGGAAACGCTGGCTACTGGTCCTACGTTGACCGAGACGGGGAGCTTCTGTGCTTCCGATACCGCATGGAGAGCGGAGAGGTTAACGGGCACGGGAAACGCAAAAAGGAGGTCAAGCCGCTGACCTACTGCCGGAACAAGCACAGCGGGGAGTGCGCATGGATCACCCGCGACCTGCCGTCGCCCATGCCGCTCTACAACCTTTTCGACCTTGCGAACGTTCAGCCGAAGCGCGTGTTGGTCGTCGAGGGCGAGTCGTGCGCCTCGTCAGGGCAGCGCGTTCTTCCCAATTGGACGGTTACGACATGGTCGGGCGGCGTCAGGCGCGTGCGGATGGCCGACTGGTCGCCGCTTAAAGTCCTACCGCGCGAGACGATGGTCGTACTCTGGCCGGACAACGACCACGCCGGACAGGAAGCTATGAACGACGTCATTGAGATGCTGGATCGGCCAGTTGATATTGTGAGACCCGACCAAGCATGGCCCGCTGGGTACGACATCGCAGACTTGGTTGAGCACGGCTGGGACACCGCCAAAATCGAGACCTTCATCGCCCAGAGCACGCACCGCGTGGAGCCCGAGCCACGAAAGGAACGCCCGGCGGTCGAACTCACCGGCAAAGACTACTACGAGCACATGAAGGCGCTGTATCCCGCGATCCGAGACTCTGAGAGCCCGCTCTATGAGTCGGCTGGGGGCATCATCGTCCACATCAAGCGGGACATATTCGGGAACCAGTACGTCAACCCCGTGGGGCCATCAGAACTCCAGGCGTGGGCGGCACGATACCTCGACTGCTACGGTTACACCGCACACGGGCGGTCCCCGTGCCACATCTCGGACCCCCTTGCGAATGCTCTGGTCTACAACTGCAACGGCCAGCTCATGCCGCTCGTTCGTTACGCGGATCACCCAATCGTCACGGCATCCGGCGATATCATTAACCGGCCCGGCTACAATCCGGTTGCCAAGTGCTACCTCTCAATCCCGGATGGCTACGACCCCGAAATGCCGCTCGACCAAGCAATCGACCTGATCATGGACCTGCTGGCAGACTTCCCTTTTGAAAACAAGGATGCTGATCTGGCCGCTGCAGTAGCCTATCCCTTGACCGCGATACTCCGGGACAGGATCGCGGGGCCGGTGCCGCTTTTCAAATTCGAGGCTCCCGAGCACGGCACTGGCAAGAGCCTGCTCTGCGAAGTCCTGACGCACATATTCTCCACGCGGCCTTCGATATACGGGATGCCGAGCGAGGAAGAGGAAACGAGAAAGCAAATCACTTCGGCACTAATCAGGATGCCCCCCGTCATCATCTGGGACAATGTTTACAAGATGGAAAGCGGATACCTGAAGAAGGCCCTAAGCGAGCCGGAGTGGACGGACCGGCTTCTGGGACGCAACAGGGAGATAACCATCCCAATCCGCACGGTCTGGGCGGCCACGGTGAATAACCCGGTGATGTCCCGTGAGCTGCTCCGGCGGTCGGTGAGGGTCAGGATCAACGCCCATGTCGAGAACCCGGAGGATCGGTCGGGGTGGAGGCACGATCTCCCTCATTACGCCAAGGAGAACCGGGCGGTATTGCTAAGCGCTTGGGTGGCCCTGGCGCGGGCCGGGCTTGAAGAGAGCACGAACGGCTTGCCGCGAATGGGAAGGTACGAGTCTTGGGTTAAAACCGTAGGGTCATCACTCGCAGCGGGCGGTTTTTCTGGCTTCCTCTCAACCCTTGCCGAGGACCGGAAGCTCTGCGAGGACCCAAAAACGGCGGGGATTAACGCCTTCGTTTCGGCCTGGGCGCAAGACTTCGGGAACCAGACTGTCACCGTCAAGCAGTTGGCCGAGCTAGCATCCCGGGTTGACGCGCTCAGCATCAGACGGCGAAAGGACGGAGCGGTGTCTGCCGAATCAATGGGGTGGCTGCTGAGCACACTCAGGGGCAAGGTGATTGAAGGGCTACTAATTGACGGGCCGTACAAAAACGAAAGCGGACGCTCGTACCGGCTGGCTGGCGACATCGAAGAGCAGCAGAGAGATTTCAAGATGGAGGCATCTGGCGATGAATTCTAGATTGAAAACCGTCAAAACCTTCATTAATAGCCGCAATCCTGACGGTTCTACCGGTTCGATACGGTTCTACATATTAAATTATAAATTAAAAATATAAATGAGTATGGAAAACCGTCAAAACTGGACAAACCGTCAGGATGTAAATTTTACATAGTTTTATGCGGCTGCATTTTTTGGTGTTGAAGAAAACCGACAGAACCTTCAGGAGGCAGGGTTGTTGGCGAGGATGTTATGGAGCGCGAATTCTTCGCAATTATTCCCTTGACAAACCAAGCAGTCTATGAGATGATTAAGGCGTAAAAGGAAACGCTATGAATCTTATAGACCTAGCCCAACAATTCAGCAACGAGCGTGGCGCCAGAGCTTACCTCGAAAATCTCCTATGGCCCGATGGGCCGATCTGCCCAAAGTGCGGATTGGTCAATGAAGCCTACAAGCTCCAACCTCGGAAGACTTCAAAGAGCCCCGTGCGCGAGGGAGTGTACAAGTGCAAAGGATGCGGCAAGCAGTTCACCGTGACCGTGAACACGATTTTCGAGGATTCGCATATTCCGCTTCATAAGTGGATGATGGCAATTCACCTGATGAACGCCAGCAAAAAGGGAATGTCTGCGCATCAGATTCACCGCATGTTGGGCTTAGGCTATCGCGCCGCATGGTTCATGTGTCACCGCATTCGCTACGCTATGAATGCGGGGCCAGATGCCCCTAAGCTTAACGGCACAATCGAAGCTGATGAAACCTATGTTGGCGGCAAGGTGAGAGGCAAAGGCTGTTATGTGGCCCGGCAGAAGAAAGCCCCGGTGGTGACTCTTGTCGAACGCAATGGAAAAGCCAGGTCGTTTCACTTTGAGCAAGTATGCGCCAGCAATCTGCGGCCTGTAGTCAAGGAACACATTGAGCAAGGCGCAAGCCTGATGACTGATGACTCGGGGTTGTACGCCAGCATGCGAGGCCACTTCAGCTCTCACGATGTAGTAAAGCATTCTCTTGGCGAATATGCGAGGCATGAAGTAGGCAAGACTGTTCACACCAACACAGTAGAAGGATTTTTCTCCATCCTGAAACGTGGAATTTTTGGGACTTACCATCATATCGGCAAGCAGCATCTTCATCGGTACCTGGACGAGTTTGACTTTCGCTACAATGCGAGAGATACTTCGGACGGTGAGCGATCTGAATTGGCTGTTAAAGGAGTAGTTGGCAAGCGACTTATGTACCGGGACTCATCCGGAACCGCATAGTCGGCAAGTTTGACGGGTCTCTTATGAATCGGCAACGTGAAGAAATCCCGTTCACAGTCAAGCTCGAAAGTGACGAGCCACTCAGTGTCAGGATAATCGCGGAAACACTGAGGGACATCGAAAATATGCTTTCTGACATTGAAAAGCATATCTTCAACACTTCCGACGCAAGAGCCCAATGGAAGTGGCCTGACGAAGCGGAACTTGAAGTGGTAGCGACTGTCAACGGCCTGGACCGAGCCCAACTAAGCCGAATTGTCGAAGAGGCAGAGAGGGGATTTGCAGAAGCTAAAGAGGCAAAAGGCAGCGTAAACTGGCCGTCTGGCTTTGGTCCCGCCGCGCAGCACTCCGCACGAAAGATTCTAGGCAGGCTTGAAAAACTTAACTCGATTATCGTTCGCGCAGAGGATCGCAGGCCCGTTACGATAACCACTGTGGAGATAGGGAAAAGAGTAACTGGAAAGCTGATCTCTCGACGGTGCGCCTATTCCTCCGTAGAGGGCAGGCTGGAACTTATATCCCATCGTGGGAAGCTCCGTGCGGCTGTGAAGGAAAACGTGACGGATTGTGTTGTTCAATGTACGTTTTCTGACGAACTGCTGGACGTGATCAAAGAACTCTTTGACAAAAGAGTAGTAGTCGAAGGCCTCGTAAATTACCGAGAAAATGGTGAGCCGATCTCTATAACGAAGGTAAGCAGCGTTACAGAGCGAAAACATGGCGCACCTCTTAGAGACTTCATCGGGTCCGCTCCAGACATAACCGGCGGCGTAAGCAGTGATGAGTTTATCGCCCGGCTACGGGGCTAGCAAGCGGCTGTCCCAAGCTGCACTTCCGATTCTTTTTGCGAGATAATATGAGCGAAGGGCCACAAATCCAGTACTGGGATGCTTGCCTGTTTATATCGCTTCTCATAAAGGAAAAAGATCGGGCGACAACCATTGAGAAACTTCTGGACAGGCAGGAGAGAGGTCACTTAGTAATTACCATATCGACGCTAGTTATTGCCGAAGTTCGCCCGGATGAATTAAACCCTGACCTCGACCCGATGCAGTATAAGCGCATTCAGGAGCTTTTTAACTCCGACAGACTAGATTATCGAGCCGTGACACCCGCTATTGCCGAACGGGCTCGGGAGATCGGCGTTCAGCATCCTAAGCTACTGCCGCCCGATTGCATCCATATCGCGACGGCGCTGGCGGCAAAAGCGGCTGTTCTGTTTACGTTTGATGGCGTCGGACCCAAAAGGCGCCGTCCTGGAGAAATGGTCCGGTTTAACGGACTATTTGGAAATCCTCCACTTAAGATATGTGCGCCATATGTCGAGGAGGGACCACTGTTTGATGCGCAAAAAGCCCAAGAAACTGAAGGTTGATAGAATCCTAAAAGAATTCCAGAAATCTGAGCAGTCATCCTCTCATCGCCGCGACGCCTTCAAGATCGAAGGTGATTTCGAGGACGCCGTGCGGAAGATCGCCGGAGCCAAGCCCAAACCGAAAGGGCGCTAAGTTCACGCCTGCCCGTCAACGCTCTCACCATCCTACCACAAGGTTTGTCAAAGGCATAATTCCTGAATTCTTCAAGCAGACGCTACCTCTTAAGGGGCGCTTAGGAGAGAAATTCAAGTTAGGTAGGTTTTATATGATCATCCACCTCTAGGTACATATGTGGCGTTCCCTTACCCTTTTTTCAAATGTCACATAGTCACACCCAAACTCGCGTTCTACCGGATTTTTCTGGCTGACTCTGTGTATGCGGGTGAGATTACCCCTTCGGTCCTCTTCATACCAGATAATAGCGAAAGGTACTCCCAGTTTTTTTGCTAGCTTCAGGCCGACAGGGGCCGGCTTGAAATTGGAGCCATCGCCGTGACATCAATGCTTTCGTCGGCGACAGGGGCTAATTTGATGTCTGAGCAGAAGATTTCGACTTCATTTGAGTTACCGACGGATTCTTTACACTTAGTTCTTTCCTCGCGCAGCTGGCTTTTGAAATCCTTTGAAACCGACTTGATGAATCCAGTGACACTCAAGGCTTCCTTAGCTTTGGCTTCTTCAAGTTTCTGGCTGAGCCGCTCGGGGCTTAGCGCTCGCCGGAGAAGCTGGGAACGAGCGGAGATTCTCCAAGTGATGCCTTCGGGTACAAATTTCGGCCTGCCGCGATTTTCCTTCCCGACGGGTAGGAAATTCTTCTCGTTGGCCAGAAATTCTCCCAGCAGCCATAGCGCGCGAATCTGAACCTCCGTGGCGTAGTCCACCACTTCTTTCCCGGCCTTGACCCGCTGGGCATAAACTCTGGCCGCCGCAGCTAGGTCTGAGATTCGCTTAGCGTCTTGAATTGTTTTGGCTTGGAAAAGAAGCTTAGAAGCTTGGTCTATTTTCGCGAGGACGGCATCATCGACCATGGATTCTCCTTAGCGAGAGAACGTGCACGTGATCACGGTACCGCAAAACCTACGGGGATAGCTCCAGATAGTGCAGCGCGAACTCCTGGAGGAGCCGCTGGCAAATCTCCTGCCCCAGCCTCCGGCTAGACGCGAATATGGGGTTGACCCCAAACTTGCAAGCCCAGCAGATCGCCGAGGCCAGCGCCGCGTTTCCCGACACCAGGCTGCGCTCGTATCCGGCCTTGATCGTTCGGGCGTCGGCTTCGATCAAGAGATAGGCCGTCATGCCGCGCAAACGGGCCAATTCTCGCTCGAAGCGCTCCCTGCCGTGTCCAACTACCCCGAAATAGTCTGAGAGGCTTTTACGCTCAATTACGATGGGCAGGAGTTCACCGTCAAGCTCGACCGAGTAGTCCCCGGCGTCCAGGGCGTAGCACAGAGTGCCGCCGTCGTCGAACTCACGGCGTGGCTTGGAGAAGGAATACGCCATTTTTTCCCTCGAATCGACCACAAAGGTTAAGACTGGACGCGGCCTAGCTTTTCCTGTTGCGATTGTAGTACTCCTGCCGTGAAGCGTACTTTCGGCGCTTGTCGGTTTGTGCACGGTCATGGATTCTTTTGCATTCCCTGCACCACCGGCCTTTCCTCGATGGCCGACCGGCAAGGCTCGGGCCTTCATAGGGATGGCCCCTGGGACAATGAGTCTTGCGGGCGTTCTTCCCCAAAGATGCGTGATCGGTCTTAGCCACGTTAAGGAGATGGTGAGGATTTACGCACAGGGTGTTTTCGCAAAGATGGTGAAGTAGCCTATTGCTGGTTGGGAGCCTGTTGCCGGCGAGCACCCACGAGATTCGATGCGCATCGATGGGCCTACGGAGCACATTTAGGACGCCGTAGCCTTTATGGCTAAATCCCGTCCAAAGCCAACATTTGCCGAGGCTGGGCTTGCCCGAGGGTGGAGGTCCATCTTTGTTGACATTTTTCCAAAATCGGGCGGCGACTCCAGCTCTCGGGACGCTGGTTTTTGCGTACCTCCCCGGTGGGCTCAGGATCGCAGTTTCGAGCGCATTCACGTCCATGCAGAATTGACTGTCCACGTCTTCCTCCCAGGCGTGATTGCATCCGTTCCAGTCGATTCTTGTGTTTGGGTTTGCCATTAGCTCTTTGCCTCCCTCACGACAAATCTCCGGCTTTCGGGGCTGATCTTGGTCTGCACCGAGGAAACCCCCCTCTTGCCCCGCAGGGTGGCTAGAACGCTCATGACAGAGTTCATGGCCTCCTGCGACTCGAAGCTGAGCGTCGCCTTCCAGGACGGCCTTACGCGCTCCCAGTTTGCCCGCCATCCGGCGGCGCAAGCGGAGTTGGACAGTCCCATCAGGCATTTTAGCTCCGAGTCGGCCTCCGCCTTAAGTTCTTCGAATTCCTCTATTTTCTGCTGGGCGTACTGCCGTCTTGTGATTGCCGCCAGCCATTTGTCCTCTGGGACCTCCGCCGGTTGGTCGGGCCACCGGTCGTTGCTGACCGCTTCCCAGAACTCCCGAATCGCTGGCTTGGCGTACGTTTCCCAGAACTCGCCCAGGCTCAGTTCATCGCCCCAATTGTCCCATACGCTCACTGGGAGAAGCTCCTTCTGGCCGGAGGCATGGTGGGCGACGAAGAAATCACAGGTCTCGACGTCGAATATGTCCATCATGGCGGCGCACTGGAGCTGGTAATGAGCGGGCACTACCCCGCGCTGCATGGACCTAAGCAGCCGGTCGCTGGACGGGCTTTTTAGCTCGACCAGGCATTTTTCTTCCGCGTACCAAGCGTCCGCGAAGCAGCGAAGGAATTCGAATTCTTGATGCTGGGCGCATACCTGCCGCTGAGCCTTTTCTTTGTGGGGGACGGCCTGTTCGTAGAGCCGGAAGGTTTCGTCCTCCATTTCCAGCCCAAACTTCATGGCCTCAGTCTGCGGCGGCTTCTCGCGCCGGCCGGTCTTGATCTGCCAAAGCTCATAGGCCGTCTGCCACGGGTCGTAGCCAACGATGGCGGCGACCTGCGACGCCCCGATCTGAACCTCGGATTTCATCACTTCTGGGTCAATAAATTTTACGGCCATTTACTTCGCCTCCTTTTCCAGCAGCGGCTCGCTGCAATCCCACTCGTAAATCGGCTCTTCGCGTGCCGGGATAACCATTTCCGGGATGACTTTCTCCGGCACCTGCCGTACCCCAACCTGCTTCCTCTTGCAGCAGTCTCTCCTTGAGGTTATAGCCCGAAATTCGATTTCGCCAAACTTGGTAACAAATGCGATGGAGCCCTCGAAATCCTTGTCGTACTCGTTTCGGAAGCTCCCGAGCGCGTTAATGATCCCTTCGACGCGCCCAGTACAAATGTCTACGAATATCACGTGATCGAACGGGAGACCGGCCTGTGGGTGCTGCTCATAGAAATCCGCGATCATCCGCAGGCTGTCAGCGTACTCTTTGTTTGTCATCCTTCCTCCTTGAATTTCGTCACGGGCCTTACCGGATGGGCCGTCCCTTGACTACAACTCCGCGAGGGATGTCGCCGGTCAGGCTTCTCAGGTAGAGATCGCCCCCTGCGCTCAGCTTGGCATTATCGGGTAGGCTCGTCAGCCCGCTCAGGTCGAGAGCGCCCCCTGCGCTCAGCTTGGCATTGGCAGGTAGGCTCGTCAGCCCGCTCAGGTCGAGGTAGCCCCCTATAGCTATATTGCCCTTCCACCTCGGAAAGCGTTTCTCAAGCCCCATACGCGCCCTGTGCTCGTCTTGGACAGGATTGAACCACGCAGGCAGCACATCTTGGTCAACGGAGAACTCCCACTCGTCCATGTTCAGCCAGTTATCGCCGGTAGGAACGATCTCGACCTTGACGAAATCCGGCACCGGCTTGTCGTCAGGCAGTTTGCAGTGCTCGATGATGTCGGTGTGACTATCCGAATCCTTTAGCCATAAGACGGACGTTCTGGTTATCACGCTGGACGCGAATCGGCACATATTACCTTGCCTCCCTGATCTTGTTGACCAACTCGCTAAACCTCGATTTATCAATAGCCGCAATCGTCCCGGAAAGGACTTCCATGCGCGTCTTGCCCGGCCCGGTTTTCATTTGGGCTCCTTCGTTCAGCAGGAACTCAAGGGCCGCCGCGGGGTCGTCCTGCCCGTTCTCATCGGGCTTTATCATCCCGCGCTTCCGAAACTCCCTGAAAAGAAGCCGCGTCTGGCCGACCGTGAGCGTGTTCTCCATTGGTGGATTTGGCTCGCTGCCCTGGGGGGCCGGGCCCTCTGCTGGCTTGGCTTCGGGCTTTCGCGGCGGTGCTGGCTGCGGCCCCTCTCTCGGCGGCGGCGGAGCCTTGGGCGCAGCGGGCTTTTGCTCCGGTTCTGTCGCGTCTTCGGGCTCTGTTCGCTTGACCGGCCCGATCTCACCGGGCAAGGGGTCGGCGTCCTTCCTGCGCCAGCGGCGCACGTTGCCCTTGAACGTCTTGACCCACACCTCGACCGCGTGCTTCGCCATGAATTCCCGCTGGAACTTTCTGCGGTAGACGTTTGCCCCGATGGAAAGGGACTTGCAAATCCGGCTTAGCGCGTTGCTGGCCGTCATTTCTGCGGCGTCCGCCTTCGTGGTTTCCTTATTGTTGATGAAAAATCTGCCGTCACCGACCGCCTGGCCGACGTAGCATTCGTGGACCACGAGCATCCAGCGCTGAAAGATCGGAACGTCTTTCTGGCCCGGCTCTACGTCGTGGTCGCGGGAAATTCCGGAGAGTGGAATCATTGACCAGGCCCCCTGCCCGAAAATCTCCGAGAGACACTCGCGCAGATAGTTTGCCTCGATGTAAATTATTCCTTCGGGCCGGATTTCGATATCGTCGTCTTCGACGATCATGTGCTCCCGTAGCTTCTGCTTTTCCTCCGGGGTCATTCTCTCCGGCAACTTTGTGGCGTTCGCATAGAACAGAGCCAAGGTTTCGGGCGGCACGATAACCTCGCCTACGTCCTTCGATAGAGTCTGCAATGCGTCCTGCTTGTCCGGCAGCGTGGCAAGTTCCTGCCGCAGGGGTTCATCATCCTGCGGGCTCGCGGGCACGATTTCTTCAGTCATTTCCGGGCCTCCTTTTTCTTTCCGAGAGTGGCACGTTTCGTTTACTTTGTCAAGGCATTTGTTCGGGCGGCTCTATTCCTTTATGCCCATGCTCGCCGCGAGAATCGCGTTTCAATTGGGCTTAACCACGAGGCCCCGACTCTTTGCGTCTTCAAGCTCGGCGTCGGCGGCAAGACGAATCCAGTCCGCGCCGGTTGGCTTGCTGCATTGCGGATTTGTGCAGGATTTGGCGTGCTCATCATTCAGACACAGCGGGCACGGGGCATCCTCAGTCATGAGGAGGAGCCCCCACCTGTCCAAGGCGTGCGCGTATATGTTGAAACACGCCGACATCAAGGGGTCGTAGTCCTCGTTGCTCGCAGAGCCCTCAAGCCGATTCGCAAGTCGGCTATATGCCTGCCCGCCATCGCCGGAAACGAACCGCATCAACCCCCGCTCTTCGATTGCTGCCTTCAGCTCCTTCCAGTGCGCTTGACACATTTTCATGGCTATAGCTCCTTTTGTGGTATCCGGGCGGGCAGCAAGCTCGCCCGGTCCTGCCTACCGTTTGATTCCCATCCTTGCCGCGAAGATGGCATCCGCGCGGGCGACCATCTCCTGCGCGCATTCGTTGCAGTAGAAGCCCTTGTCCCCCTGCTCGCGGGCGCCGGCGAGTTCGTCTTGGGTTCCCAATATGAACACCCCCTCGATAAAAGAACCGTCCGCCTGGTTCTGGCACCCGTCGCGCTCGCACCAGACCGGCTCGCGGTGCGGGCCGAAAATGAGCTCAAGGGCGGAGTCGAACAGCTCGCCGATCCGTACCCATTCGTTTGGCCTTACGCTGCGTTTTCCCATCGCTCTGCCCCCTTCACAGGTAATCCCTGATTGCTTCGGCTTGCCGCAGGATCGCAGCCCATTGTTCGGGCGTCGGCGCGTACCGCCCGCTGACCTCGATCAGCGACAGCAGGGCTTCCAGTTCGTGCGCCGGAACTTCCTTCAACTCGAACCATTTGCTGCGGTCGTCATGCCGATGTTGCTTTTCAGTCATTCGTGGGCCTCGTATCTTTCCCGCATCCGCCGGACGTAACAGTCCAAGTGGCAGGCGCTTCTTACTACGGTGATCTCGTAGCCCCGCATCCAAGTCGTCACCTTGCACGCAGGGACGGCGACTCGCTGCTCGGCGTCTGTGATCGGTCGACCGCAGAACGTGCAGGTCATTTTGTTTGCCGGGTTCCTGGCCATCTAATCCCCTAAGGTTACTTGACATCCACGAGAATGTGCTGGATTGCCCAGTGGTATGGGTTAAGCAGTGCGCTCGCGGCGAGGCAGGATAATACAACAGCAAGCGCAAGTGCTATCGCCGCCGTGACAACAGATGCACCAACGCTGCCGTCGTAATCCTCGATCTTCAGCAGATGCCTTGCCAAGAGGGCTAGCGCAATCGAGGCCGCAAATGCCACCGCCGCCGCAAACGCGAAAAGATAGCCGTCGATCCGGGCTTGCCTAATATAGGCGTCCAGGGTTTTGGCCTGTGCGTTGGCCCCCCATTCGCTCATTTTTTTCAGCACTTCGAGTTTCCAATCCATTCTGCCTGTCTCCTTTTCCGGTTGTGGCTCGTCCGCAGAGGCCCGCGCCCGGATTCGAACCGGGTTGACCGTGGGCACCCCCGCTCGCCTTACGGTCATTCCGGCCTACTCCAGACGGTCTCCTACGTCGATATAAAAGGTGTTGGCTGCTTTAGGCATAATTACCGCGCGTCCATTGGAGCAATAGATTTCAACCAGGCCGTCCCTGACTCGTGCGTACATATGGCCGCCGCGTGCCACGCGGAACTTGACCTCAGAGCCTGGCGGAAGCCCTCGGGGTTCCTCGGCTCCGCTCGACAAGTAAGTATCTGTCTCCCCCTTTTCGCACGCTGCTGACAATGCCTTTTCCTTCCAGTAAGCTACGTCCGATTTCAGGGTGGCTATTTCTCTTTCAACTTTCTTTGCTATCGCCATGTTATCTCCTTCTTGACCTTCTCAATTCTCCCGCACCGCTGGCACCGGCGAACCGTCAGCGCTGGCCGGTCGTACTCGATATGCCACCAGTGCTTGCACTCCGGCAGGGCTATAATCTCACCCCGCGTGCCGTCCTGCTTGTCGGGCATGATGATGACCATTTCAACCCTCCCTCTTAGAGAAAATTGTCTTCCCGTCCCAGGGGCAATTGGGGCACTCAACCTTGTGCAGCGCCTCAATCTCCGCCTCATGGTGGGCGAGAGACCGCATGTGAGCGTTCCACGCCTTGACGGAGGCCCGCAGTTCGGGTTCAGCGCGGGCAGCTACGTTGTTTGGCCCCATGGCCTTTAGGAGCGCCTCCCGCGTCTCATCGACGATCCTCGCGGCCTCTAGAACCTCCGGAGGCAACGGGCCGCGTACTGGCTTGATCAGCCCAATCCAAAGCCTCGCCTCTGGCTCGGGCTCATGGTTCCTAATGCCCGCCTTCACGCTTTCGGCGGAGTACGGGAGAAGCCAGATCAACACGTTGGGGTGTATATGCCAGTAGAATTTGCTCATGCTCATAACCAATTCTGGGCCAAGTACTTGATGGCCGCCCTCGCCAGCCGCCCAATTTCCTCGGATTCTTCAGAATGCGGCTCGATATCGCCGAACGCCAGCATGTTCAGCTTTGTCGCCAATTTCCGAAGATTGCTGGCGGCGCGGAATGTCGCGTCCTGCTCTGCTTTCCGGACCGCCTCGTTGTCATCGCATAGATTGCACATCCCGATCACCCCCTTTCCCGCTCGTAGTTTGGAAGGCTCAGTTTGAAGTCAGGGTCGGATGCCGGCGCGCGACGCACCTTGGCCATGACATCACCGAGCAATTCAAGATCGGCAGTAGAGCGTAGCCCTGCTCGTGCATGGGTGAGAACCTCGACTGCCGTAAAGATCGCCTCCTCCGGGTCCAAGTACGCTCGGAGCGGAATCCTGTCGATCTCCCAGCCCGCGGCTTCTAGACACATAAAGGCCCGCCTAACGTGATCGTAGTAGTGCGAGCGCGTAAGGTGGCCGTGCTCGAATGTCCCGGAGGAGGGGGGTGCCTTCATTCCATAGTCAAACCCGACCGCCCAGCGAAGCACTGCCGTGTAGGCCAGCTTCTCGCCCTCGTTTCCGTCGTCCGGCCCCCGCATCGCCACCATAACGGCGCAGAATACGTCCCGCTCAATCAGAAAATCGACTACGCGCTTGTTCATTGAACCTCCTTGTTCGTCGCTTGGCTGAGGGGCTTCCGTCACAACCACATCGCGTCCACGTCCTCTCGGTTCGGGAGATGTATCTCGAAATCCGGATCGGTCGCAGGTGCGTAATCAACTTTGCGTATGGCGCGCCGCAGGAGCCTGAGCACCGGGTCATCGACATCTACATGCCCCTGTTCCTGGAGATATGCCACAGCGCAGCAGAGAATTTCCTTGGCGGTTTCTTTCGCCTTCGCTGGGTCCAAATATGCGCACAAGGGAATCCGGTCGATGTCCCATCCTCGGTCTCTCAGATCGGCGAAAGCCCGCTTGACCCTCGAATAGTAAAGCGAATCGGGCAGAGCGGCATACTCGAAGGTTCGGGCCGACGGCGTTGCCTTGATCGCGTATCGGAACCCCAGAGTCCAGCAGAGCACTGCTGTGTATGCCAGGTTATCGCCCTCGTTGTAGATGTCGGGCCCCCGCGTGGCGCTCATCACCTGCTCGAATATGTCCTCCCTCAGCAAGAAGTCTGCTACCGCGCTCCTGCACATTCTTAGCTCCCTCCTTGGATCATATCGTCCCTCAAAATCATCGCAATCTTGCCCATCGCCCGCTCTAATTGGTTGGCCCGCATCGCAAGCTCCGCGTAGGCTTGGCTCCAATCGGCAGAGTCGGGCACTTCGTAGGATCGTTCGCGCCCGGAGGCAAACTGCGCGATATCCGCCATTGTCGTGCCCAGCGTGTTATTGATCTCCGCCAGGCGCATACGGACCCTGAATGAAGCCTCATGGTCAACCGCTTCGAGCAGGTTCATGTAAGTGTAGAGCCTCGCGGCCTTTCTCATTAGCTGCTCGCGCGGGCTTTCCTGAACTCCCGTTTCGTCTGCCATCCTAATCCTCGATTCTCCGCGTTCGGTCGCGGTTGCTAGTCCCTCGTTTCGAGATGTGGGCGGCTTTCGTACCGCCCGCCGGTGGTCAGCCGGACGCTCCGGTTGCCCGGAGTAGGCGCGCCGGAGACTAGGCTTTCAGCAGCCCGGAACCTGCCTTCAGTATCTGGTCCGCCGCATGGAATATTTTCTGTGCTGATTTTTCCGGTATTTCAGAATGCCCGATCCACGCCTGGATATATCCTCTCGATTCGTCGGCCCCTGGCAAACCCAGCGATTCGCCAACGATCATCGCCACGGCCTCGGCCTCGGCCTCCTGCAATGTCCTGGGCGTCGCGTCTCCGTCCAACTGCTGGCCTTTCTCGCAGTGCCCCAGCAGGATATGGGCCATTTCGTGAAATAAGGTTTTGTAGGGATGCTGGGCCAGAGGATTAATCGCCAGCTTGCGGCCCGGCTCGGCGTATCCCTGGCAGTTGCCGTTGGTCAACTCGAACGGCGCGCGCGTGATATTCAGCGCCTGCAAAGCGGCCTGTTCGTTCCACGTCGGCAGGGGCTCTGGCTGGTACTCCTGGCCTTCGGTTTGCGCCAGCACAAACCAGTTATTCCGATACACAAAGCGGGTGTACGTGTACTCGGTCTCCGTTTCCCGGCCTTGCTCGTCCTTCTCGGTTTTGCGAATCTTCTTTGTGATCGGCATGCAAAGGGCTATGGCTTTTTGGCCCTTCATAACGTGTCGCCCGAGTTCCTTCCAGCGGTTAAAGCTCGCAATCGGCCCTATTGGAATCTGTCTCATCTCGCATTCAACCATGGCTAGCAGTTGATTCGCGGTCGAATACCGCCAGAAAGTCGAGTACGCCTTGCTGATCTTGCCTGGCTCATTCGTTGCTGACTTAAGCAACTCATTCCACTTAACTTCGCTTTCCATTTCGTTTTCTCCTGCCCGGTGACTTCCGGGCTAGTGTAGGTCACTACCCTATTCCGCGTGCGGATGCGCGGCCCCCAAATTCTGCTGTCAGTTATCGCTGCCGAAGCCCGCAACCACTAAGGCGACGGCTTCCTGAATGCCTAGTCCAGCGTGGAACATCCGGGCGTAGTTGATGCCCCGCTCATTCAATCGCATTTTGTAGGTGTTCCAGAGCCGGCTCTCAACTGCTTGCAGCCAGGTTTGGTAGCTCATATCGTCCTCCGCTTCTTGCCAGCCCATAATTCCTTACGAATCTGGTTCTCAGCGTTAATGAGTATCTCGATTGCCTGAAGACGCGCCGTAACAGCTTTGGGTATGTCGTCAAGCAGTCGGGGCGCGCGCCAAACATATTGGATTGCGTGGCTGAGCTTTGCTAATATCTCGTTCGCCTCATTTTCCGTCATCGTTGCCGTCTCCATCTCTCATCCTCACGGCTAGATCATAGTTAATATCGTTGCGTTTGTCAAGGAAAATCTGCACGCGAACCGAATTTTTTTAGCTCCAGCATCTTTCCCTCCGTAAGCCGATATATCGAGCGGTTTCATTGCCAAAGTCAAGAAAATTTTTATCCTTTATTTTCAGTGGTTTGTAAATCGGCGGTTTTGGCCCGGAGTGTAGAAATTACATGGCCGGTACGTAAAAATTACCTTCTTGGCAGCAAGTTGTTGATAATGCACCTGTTGGTCGGCTGGTAAAAAATACGCGGAAGATGTAAAAATTGCATAGCTGCGAGTTCGCCTGGATGGACAGGGTGGAAGTGGCCAGGGATGAGCCCGTGGAATCCGGAGATTCGGGCGGACTGTGTTAAGGGGGCTGGCGCGGGGGGGAAGTTGGGGTTGCGGGTAGTTGTGGCCTTCAAGTTGAGTTCCATCTGGGCGAGCCGCTGTGAGCCAGGAAGGGATCCGGGGAAGCCATGGTCACGGGAAAGATGGCGGGCGGCCGGTGTTTGTATCATCTTAAGTGATTCTTGCTTCGCGGCAGCGTTGGTTAGTTGTTGTCAGGCGGAGTTTGGGCGGTTAAGTAGAGAAAGGGCGCGCCAGCGCCAGGAAGCGGGTTGAACTAGTGCCTCTTAGTTCATGGGTTGAGCTGCCTCTATGCGAGCCAAGGCCGTCCGGAAGGGTGCGGGAAACGTGGCGCCGGGGGCAGTATGTGCAATCGGTTAAGCTCTATCCGTGGCAACTGCCGGAAGCACGGAAGAGGCGCGGGGAAACCATCATGCATGAGAGGATGGCGCGCCAGCGCCCGTCCCGCGTCGCGCCGGCCAATCGGGCTGGTGAGCGCGCGTGTGGCAAAAAAACCACACTTTGTGGTAAAAAAACCACACCAGGTTTTGGCTATGTAAATTCTACACGCTGGCTAGTCGGGCCGCTTGCTGATGGCTTTTAGCCACGGTGACTAGCCCAGCGGTTCACGGAGGCCGCGTAAACACTGGCTGCCGAGCGATAGGCGAAGAAACGGCGTAGTTAACATAATATATATTCTCATACCTAGGTTTTTTGGAGCGTTGATTCTAAAGCACTTACAAGCGCAGTGTAATTATTACACGGTCGATAGTGAATGCCGACTACGGCGTGACGGCAAGCCAGATGGAGCTAGCAAAACACCCCCCGGCACGACCACCCCCCACCCCCTCGGAGGGGTACCCGATTTTATTATCCAGCCCCTTCAGCGAAATTTTAGGGATGCAGGGAAGTTGATTTTTGGGCGATTTGGTGTAGGATTTTGGGTATGGGACGGGGACGGGTACTAACCGGCGACCGGACGAGGGTATTGACGCGATTCTGCGAGCGCTGTGGAAAGCCTTACCGCCGGCCAAGTTCGCTCCAGAATCCCCGAAACCGGTACTGTTCGCCACAGTGCTACTGGGACGAAATTTTTTCCCCTCGCCCGCTCGACCCTCCCCCTGACTGGCGCGACAGCCGACTGGAGGACACGGTAGGCAGCCTAGCGGAGTATCTTGGAATTCACCCGGTGAAGCACCATGAAGATAGCCAAGCCACCGAAAATAGGGATGCGCATGACGCCTGACGGCGAGAATATCGTCGCCGAGGACAAGCAGTATTCGCCGATTCCCGACGGGAGAAAGATCGTTCCGCGTGAAACTCCAATCTCCCGGCCCTCAAAAGCCAGGAGGAACAGAGACGCACAGGCAACCCGGACTGGCGAAGACCTCTCGCGCGTTGCCGACGAAGTTCTTGCCGCGACGAACAGTCCCCCCGCGAAAAAGGCGGTCCGGCCTGAGCGCGCTGTAAAGCAAGCGCTTGAGCGTCATGGCGTGACTCTGGACGCGATGGCCGCGAAGCTGGCTGAGGGTCTTGAGGCCGTGCACTGCTGGAGGCAGATCAATCGCAGGACTGGCGATGTGGCGACCGAGATCGAGCCGGACTATATCGCTCGCCACAAGTATGTCGAGACAGCGGCAAAATTGCTCCGCGCAATACCCACCGAGCACGAGTCGAGGCAGGAAGCCTCTATCCTCATTTTGAACCTTCCGACGCAGGCTCCCTCAGTACAGGACTGGAACAAGTCGGTGGGAGCGGTTTCCGTGCGTGTGTCCCAAAGGGGCGCTCGCGCCGCCAGACATGAACGCGAGGAACTTTCAGATGTCAGCGACTCCTACGGCGCGGCCTCCGATTGACCTCCAATCCTACCGCCGGATCACCGAGTGGAGGCCCAACCCCGGCCCGCAAACCGCGCTGTTTCAGTGTCCTGCCGAGATTATCTTATATGGCGGGGCTAGGGGCGGCGGAAAGACGACTGGGCTAGTCATGATGATGCTACGGGACTGGAAAGTCGACGGATACAGGGCGCTTATCATCCGCCGAAACTACACGGAACTTGAGCGAAATATCATCCCCGTCGTCAAAAAGCTGCTCTACGGCATCGGAAAATACAACGAGAAAACGCACCGCTTCACGCTACGGACGCCGGACGGCGGGGAGTCATCTTTGGAGTTTGGCTACTTGGAGTCGCCATCCGATCTGGAAGCTTATCAGGGCTCTGAATACGCCAGAATAGGGTTTGACGAGAGCACGTCTTTTACCGAGCAGGAAATACGGACGATGTATGCGTGCCTGCGCTCCACTGCCCCCGGCGTCCTGCGTCAACTCATCCTGACGTGCAACCCCATTGGCAAGGGATTTGCCTGGCACAAAAAGATGTTCGTGGATGGCCGCGAGAGGTTCAAGATTTACGAAGACGCCCGCTGGCCGTCGGACGAGAAACCCGTGGGGGCATCGACATGCTTCATCCCAGCCCGCGTTTGGGACAATCCCGCCCTGCTCGAAAGGGAACCGAGCTATCCCGACCGGCTGCGTTCGCAGTACGGCCCCATCACCGAGGCCCTGCTTGAGGGCTCATGGGACCGACACCTGTATCTTGCCTTCGATTTCAACGAGTCGTTGCATGTCGTTGACCCTATTGAAATTCCGGACTCAGCCCGTCGGTGGATGGCAATCGACTGGGGCGTTGGAACGTCCAAGGCGGCAACTGTCTGGCTGGCAGAGTGGCAGGGCCGCGTCTACGCCTACCGCGCCTTTGCCAGACCGGGGCAGGAAATCGTGTCCTACGTCGCCGAGGTTTGCGGGATGTGCGCTGGAGAAAAGATTGAGTACTGCGTTCTCTCTCATGAGTGCTTTGCGCAGCGCGGGCACGGCCCAGGGAACACCCAGGCCGATCTTTTCAAAGCTGTCCTTGAGCGCTCCAACATTCCTCTCATCCCGTCAGATCGTGATCCCGCTGGCGGCCTGATGCTGATCCGCGAGTATCTTCGCACCGAGCCTGTGAACAATGCCGAGATCACAAGGGAATACTCCTACTGGCTCGAACAGATTCGGGTGCGTGGCGCAGAGGCCATAAGGGAGCTGGGGTCGCTGGAAAAGCTAGCTCGCTCGCAAGTCCTTCCGAAGCTGAAGATTTTCTCCGGCGCCTGCAAAGACCTGATCCGCGACCTGAGCCTTGTCGTCGTGGACAAGGAGCGCGGAAACGTGCTCGCCAGAGGGCAGGAGACCGATCTTATTGATGCACTGAGATACGGCCTGAAGTCACACACAATGCGCGGCGGCCTCAGTGCGGCTGAGATTTATCCTGCTGTGCTCGGCTGGCAGCAGCCCGATACCGGAATGCAGGCGGAGCAGGCATGGGAAGTGGCGCGAAAGATCAGCGGAGCAAAGGAGACCGCCGAGCCTTTCCCGTGGCCGACGGAGCACCATAACACGTTCTCGTAGGTGGCGACTGACAAAATATTTCTTGACACGGCATCGCCACCCATTACAATAATCGCAGCGTGTAAATTTTACACGGAGGCCATGACATGCCGGCGGCGAACGGATTGGCACAGGGAGTAGCTAACACGATTCTTTCCAGCGCTACAGCCACCGGCCCAGGTCAGGCTTGGGCTGTCCCCCTGCGCGCAGCCGGCCAATTCGGCAGATACACATGGCAGGTCATTCCAACCGGGACGTTCACGGCCCTCACGGTCACGCTTGAAGGCTCGCTGGACGGGGCAACGTGGTTCACACTTGATACGATAAACAGCGTGACTGGAGGCGCAGCGTCCGTTTCCGCCGCTCCGGTTAATTTCCTTCGAGCCAACGTGACGACCTTTACCGGCGGCACGAATGTAAGCGCGATGTTAACGCTGGGGGCTGCATGAGGACTGAGCTTGACAGCAAGGGCCTGTCCGCCTGCGAGTATGAGCCGGGCGCAGACGGCCTCACCATTGAGTTCAGGGACGGCAGTGTGCACCACTATCCAGACGTTCCGGCGAGCAACGTCGCGCTCTTTATAGCGAGCGACAGCAAGGGAAAAAGCTTCAACAAGCACATTCGGGGGAAGTTCCCGTACCAGAAGATCAGAGGTGCCTATGGCGGCTAAGACGAAGCGAGTAGATGGCGAAGACCTTCCGCCTTCAGCGTTTCTCTACGTCGGCGACCCCGAGCGCACGGAAACATGGCATCTTCCGGTTAAGTTCGAGTCGGCGGAAAAAACTGAGTCGCATATCCGAAATGCACTAGCGCGTTACAACCAGACCGAGGGCATCCCCGCGAAGAAGAAGGAGTCCATCCGCAAGAAGCTGGTCGCTCTCGCCAAAGCGCACGGGATCGACGCCAGCGGTTTTAAGGCGAAGCACCACATGATAGGCGGATCGATGGGGAGGGTGTAAAATTCCTAATTTTCTTGAGCGCATTCTGCAGAAAGAGGCCGACAAAAAGGGCCTCACCGGGAAGCGGAAAGACCGCTACGTGTACGGGCTGATGAACCGAAGGGGTTACATGCACGGCAACAAAATCACACCGCTCGGGAAGGAAATTGAGCGCAAGCATCGCAGAAAATTGAGGTTTTCGAAGTGAGGGTAGTTCTATTATGGCATAATGGACGACGCGAAGAGAGGCTTATCGGGGAGCTGAGTGTCCGTCCCCGCATTCGGGTTCCAGTAGAGCCTTCTCTTCCGGCCTTCGATGTCGCCGAGTTTGAACTGCTCGATTGGTCCAAGAACTCGCCACCACCTATGTACAAGGAAGTGCGCTAGGCCATGAAACCGAACTTCAGCCCGAGCTTATACCATTCCGTAATCTCAGGGGTCGGAGGCAAGAAGAAACGTGCGGCAATCCACCTCAGCGCCCCTGGGCATAAACGGATCAAAAAACTCTCCGCCAAGATTAAGATTTCATTTTTGAGGCCAGGAGAGAAAGCTTTACCCGGAAGGAAAAATCGCAGGATCAGTTTCAAAGGAGAATAAGATGGCGACAAAAGGAAATTCAAAGGTATCCCCCGCCGGTGTCGGAGGGATGTCAATTCCGCGCGGCCCGAATGGTGAATGCGGCTCGGTCCCGAGCAGCGTTCCGATGAAGGGAGCGACGATCAGCAAGCCCTCCAAGGGCAAAGGATACGTTACCAGCCAGAAGTTTAAGTGACGTGAACAATGAATTTCTCCGCGCTGATGGACGGGCTTTTCCCCACGCGGCGGCTTATTCGGCATCTTGAGGCGGAGATCGAGTTGCTGCGGCGGGACAACCGCGCCCTGATTGACCGAATAGTGCTCGTTACGACCGGAATCGGCGCAGACGGCAAGATCGTTGGTTCCAGCGCGCAGCGAGTTCAGGCCCCCGTCCAGGAGCCGAAGCTGGACTTCGAGGAAGCTGGCTCGCCTTACAAATGGCTTGAAGATCAGGAGCGGAGAACGTTGGAAGATTTATCCCGCCAGGAATCCGAGATGCGCGGCTTCTCGCCGGAGCCTCCGCCCCCACCTAGCGGGGCTATCGGTGACGGGCCGGGAATTCCGCTGCCAGGGCGATGACTAGTAAATGGGCACTCTTCCGCAAGGCACCACGCTTCGCGCTTTTAACCGCTCGGCGCTCGTCGAGGCCGACCGCAAGAGGCTTGACGACTCCGAACTGGTTCCGGGGCTGACCGCCGACCTCGAATCCAAGCTTGTAACCATTTGCCAGCGTCAGGAGGATGAGAACTACGTCACCTGGCGCTTTCTTTTCAGAATCTTCCTTGAAGCGCAGATGTTCTGGAAGGACCAGCAATATGGCTACTACGATTACCGCAGCGACACCTACCGCACGCTTTCTTCGGGCGGCGGCGTAAGTACACAAACCGGCACAAAGGGCAACTCCAACCTCAGCTTTCAGTACGTTACCAACATCTACAGGGCGTTCGGGTGGACGGTCGTCTCGGTCTTGGGACAGAAGCGCCCCACCGTCGTATTCCTTCCGAATGACTACACGAATGAGGATGACGTGGTAGCGGCGCGCGCCGCCGATGACGTGGTGCCGCTTCTGGAGCGCCAAAACGATCTCACTCTCCAGCATATGAAGGCCTGCTTATGGCTCTATACCGATGGCATATGCGGCTCCTATACGCGCTACATCATCGATGGGGAGACCTTTGGCTATAACAAGAAGAAGGTGGTGCGCCTCGTTCCGAAAGGCGCCGGAGCAAGCTACCTCTGCCCGAACTGCGGCATCCCGACACCAGTTCCACAGCCGCGGGGGACAGAGCCACAAGTCCAGCGCGATTACGGTACCCCGCTCCAGCCATCGGGCACACCCTCTCAAATCGAGAAGTACGGCCTGAGCGCGCCCATCAATCAACTTCCGCGCGTCGAGGGGGCGACAGAGTTTAACGGAAAGTTCCCGATGTATGGGCAGACCGAGCGACGCACTGGGACCGCCTCGGCGTCTTTGTCGTCTCCAGACAGGGCCGATCTGGAGAGGACAGGGGCAACCCTCTGCCAGAATTGCGGAACACCGCTCGGGCCGGAGGATATCTCTGAAGGCGACGAGCTTTCACTTGAAGTTGTCGGGGTAAGGAGGATTCCCCGCGGGCAGGTGGTGATCACGGTGCACAGCGGGCTCGAAACGAGGTTTCCGCCCTATGTTCAGGAGCAGCGCGATTTCCCGTTCATCAGTATGCAGCACGAGGCCCACGTCAGCGCGCTGAGGGCGACCTACGGAGAGCGGGCAAAGAATGTGATGGGAGGGACCGCCGGTCCATACGATACTTGGGACAGATTCGCCAGATTGATGCTTACCGAGCCGCACGGCGGGAGTTACTACTCCCTCGCCAACCAGAACCTCGTCACCCTCAAGGAATACTGGCTTCGTCCCTCCATGTTTTACGTGCTCGAAGAGGAAGATAGGAACAAGCTTCTGGAGATTTTCCCCACGGGGGCTTACGTCGCCTACGAAGGCGTTGGAATGCGGGTCTTGGACGCCAGAAAAGAATCGATGGACGACCATTGGGCAGTCTGCCGGGCGCTGGAGGGCCCCGGCTGCTACACGCCTTCAATCGGCTCGTCGTGCATTTCGATTCAGAAACGCTACAACACGCTGCATAACTTCATCATGGAGTGGGTTGAGTACGCAGCCGCCGGCCAAGGCACGTTTGTCAACGCCGGCCTGGTTTCCGTAGACGCCCTGCGGAGGCAGCGCCGCGCTCCCGGCATGATTTACCCGATCTATCTGCCGCCTACGACCCCGATTGGCAACGCAATCTATGACTCGCGGCCAGGGGTTATCGCCAACGAGGTGTTTACATATGGACAGCAGCTCGTTCAGCTCGGCCAGCTCGTAACTGGCGCGGTTCCAACAGTTAGCGGGGGGACAGATAAGAGCCTTAAGCCCACAACCTATCTCACCGACAGGGAGCAAGCTCTTGGCAGGCTCTATGTTCCATGGCAGCATCTGAGGAATTTCTGGGCGAGGACGATGCTCCTGGCAGTTAAGGAATTCGCCAGGTGCGAGGGCGGAGATTTCAACTACACTATGCAGGCCAGCGATGGATCGACCATCAACAAGACCGTCCACCTGGACCAGCTGAAGGGGAACTTCGATGCATATCCCGAAGTCAACGAGGACTTCCCGAGGCTCCTGCATCAGCAGCAAGCCCTGTTCCTGTCGATGGTGAATTCGCCGGACTCGACGATCAAGCAGCTTCTCTCCGATCCAAGGAACCTGCCCTACGTCAAGACGCTGTTCGGCTGGCCGTCGATCTATGTCCCCGGCGAAGACGACATCATGAAGCAAAAGCGGGAAATCTCCCGCCTTATCGTAGAGAGGCCCATCCAGCAGCTATCACCGTCCGGGCAAGTCATTTTCCTGCCTTCCATCATGCCGGATGTCTACGCTGATAATCATCCGTTGCATAGCGCCATTGTGAAGGCTTGGGCTGTCTCTTCCGAGGGCATTCGGATAAAGGACGAAGACCCGCTCGGCTACGCCAACGCAGTGGCTCATGGCCGGATGCACGATCAGATTGCTTCCCAGCAGCAGCAGCAGGCGCAGCAGGCGATGATGCAGCAGGAGATGCAGAAAGAGTCCACCAAGATCGGGGCGGCCCAGGTTGCCACGAAGCGGGTTACGCAGCAGATCAAGCAGGCGGAGGCCCAGCAGCAGGCGCAGCAACTTCAGGCAGCGGAGGCGCAAGCCAGCCAGCCGCCACAGACCGTAGGATAGACAGGCATGATCGTCACGGGAACATTTCTGGACGCCGCAGGAAACCCGCAATCCGGGATCGAGGTGTCATTTTTGCTGGACGGCTACGATGGAGACTACCCAAGGCTCCAAGGGACTTCGATGCTCGTTCCCCTTCGGGTCGTCGCAACGACCGATGTCAACGGCAAGATATCCGCAACAGTCGATGGCAACGACACAATAACCCCGACTGGCACCTACTACAGAGTTGGCATTGCGCCCAACGCTGAGCTTTTCCTTGAGAGAGAATACGTCCTGTCGGGGTCAACAGTTGATTTGAGCACGCTCACACCTGCGGAGGCTGTGGCGTCGCCGACACCAGTGGCTTCCGTCAAGGTTGCCCTAGCTCCGACGGCAGCCGGAAATTTCACTGTCGCTCACGGGCTTGGGCGCGTTCCGACCACGGTGATTTTCCAGATGACCAGCGGCATTTCCGTCTGGTTGCAAACGCCAACTTCATTCGACGCAACCAATCTGTACCTGGTCGCATCCGACGCTGGAACTGGCTACGCCCTTGTATGGTAGCCAACGGAAAATTACCCTTGACAACTGGAAAAATTGGGGCCAATCTTTCTATGTAAAAATTACATGGTAATTTTTGCCATGTGATGTTTGCCCTCTTGGAGGATTGATGCCACTCACAGAAGCCGAGGCGCTATCCCAGGCCGCCCAAATTTTCAATCAGCCAGCGGAGCCCGCCAGTCCTCCGCCCACGGACAACGGGCCGGATGCAGTCGCTGAGGCTGAGCCGTCCGAAGCCAGCTCCCCCGAAGAATCGGAGACGGAAGTAGCTGGGCCGGAAAAGGAAGAAGCTTCCGAGGAATCCAGCGAGGAAAGCGGGGAAGAGCAGAGGGCCGCCGGCGGCGAAGAAGGCGAAGAACCCGCACCAGAAGAAGAGTCCGCAAAGGAAGAAACTCCTGAGCTTACAAGACTTTATAAAGAAAATCCGAACCTCAAGTCCTTCCTGAAGAAGAACCCTGACCTGCGTGCTGCATGGTTCAAGGCTTCGCAGGTTCTCTCCGAGTTTCCAACCGTCGAGGACGCGAAGGCGGCGCGGGAAGCTCTGGTTGAGATCAATGCGCTCGACAAACTTTTCCTGAGCCCGAACATTGCGGACAAGAAGGAACTTCTCAAACGGTTCGCCGAGAGTTCAATCGACCCTGCCACCGGTAAATCAACGGGGCATTACGAGGCTCTCGTGGGCGCGATGGCCGACGATTTGACCTCTGCACTGATGCGCGCCACCCGCAGCGGTCAATTCAAGCCGCCAGCCGGATGGCAGCCCGAACATCTGCTTGCCGCCCTCGCCGGCCTAAGGGCAGCCTTGGGGCTTCCAGTTACCGGCGATGCGGCGGGAGAAGCGTTTAGCGGGCAACCGACGCCGGTTGGCGATGAAACCGTCCGGCAACGGCTCAGCGCTATTGAACAGCGCGAAAGGGAGCTTGCTGGCAAGTCTGAGCAGTTGTTCTCAGAGGCTATCCAGTCCCGCTACTCGGACTGGGTCGGCAGGAAGATCGCGTCCCTCATCGACGGTTCGAGCGGCCTTAAGGCCCAGCCACCCGGCTTCCAGAAATACGTGCAAAATGAAATTATTGGTGCACTCCACAAGGCGATGGAAGCCGACCAGATTTTTTCGAGCCAGTTCGACGCCAAAGCCAGGTCGGGTGATCGTAGCCCTGAGCACATAGCGGAGCTTGCCGAGATGCTCAAGTCCAGGGCGGAGCATTACCTACCGGCTGTAGTCAAAAAGGTTTTTCGTGAAGTAGGCGCGGAAATTGAACGGAAAGAAGCCGCCGAGGAACAGAGACGCGCCGCTGTCCCAAAGCGGAAGGAAGCAGCATTATCATCGAGCGCGGCGAAGCTGTCGCGTCCAGGAGCCGGTCGAACGGGGCGACCGACAATGAACCCCGGTGAATCTCCTGACGCCTATGCTCGTCGCATCGTGAGCGATGCAATGAGAGAGGCAGGGGTTTAGACCAACCCGCATTCCGGTTCTCGGGCCGGTCAAATCCGAGTCAAGCGGGCACCGACCTCCAACCTCGTCGTGAAAGCTAAGGCCGAACCTTGTCTATTCGAGGCCACGGCCAAAAAGCCCAACTTCGGAGGTGTCCGCAATGGCACAATCTACAGCAGATGTGGTTGCGCTTCAATTAGAAGCGGTCAAAACCACCCTTCCGATCCTGTACGACATCAATGACGTTTTCTTCACGCTGATCCAGGCGCGTGAGGACTTGATGATGATTTCCTCGCGGGCTGCCAGGCTGCCCATTCAGGACATGCCGGGTTCCCGGTGGGGATATTTCAACCCCGCTGGCGGCCCGATGGGACGTGGCGCGGCAACGCACTATGACGTTCCGACCGTGACCGCGCTCGATTCCAGGATCGCCATCGAAATTAACGACGACGTTCTGCGGCAAACCAACTCTGAGCCGCAGGCAATCCGCAATATCCTGAGCATTGAAATCACGAACGCCATGAAAGAATTCCGGCGTCAGATGAATGCTCAGCTTCAAACCTCCAATGACGGCGTTCTGGCTACGATCACCGCAGTTAGCGGGCAGCAGTTGACCGTCAAGACTTCGCCGTTCTATGCCCAGTTGCTGCGCACGCAACAGAACATCAACGTCTACTCCAGCAATCTTGCGACCCAGCGCACCACCACCCCGCTGCTGATCAGTCAGATTGACGAAGCGAACGCCGTTGTCACCATCGACGCGAGCACTACCGTTCCGGTTACCGTCGTGGCGACGGATGTTATCCTTCCCGAGGGGTTGTCGGGAGCGAACCCAGTTGCTATGAACGGCTTGCAGAACCTCCTGACAGACGCTCAAACCGGCACTTGGCTTACCCTGAACCTCGCAAACGTTCCGCAAGTCAGGGCCAGCGCCTATCACGCCGGGAGCAACCAGCTCACGACCTACCCCATCCGGCTCGTGCTGAGCAAAATCCTTCAGCGCACCGGCATGGTGAACCCGAAGTCTCTTCGCGCCCATATGCACCCAACGCAAGTTGATGCCTATGAGCAGATGGCCATTCTGGTATCGCAGGTTCAGAAGACCGCGAACGCCAGCGATGCAGTTGACTTCTTCTTCACGCAAAAGCAGATGGCGGGGGTTGAAATTGTCGGCGACATCCACGCAGACCGCACCCGAATTGACTTTGTGAACCTCGAATATTGGGGGCGTGTCGAGTCCAACCCAATTGACTTCTGGAAGCGTCCAGACGGGACATACTTCGAGCGGCCATTTGACACCGCCGGGGGCTCTCCGCTTGCCGCTATCCTGTTCTATATCTATTGGTTTGGGAACGTGTTCACGAACAATCCTTCGGCCCAGGGCTTCATCGACCAACTTAGCGTCCAGAGCGGCTACGACGCTATGTAGTCAATAGTTTACGGCAGAGGAGTTCAGTCCGTGATTGAGGTCATCGGTGGCGGGGTCAAACTCCCGACCGAAAAGCTCGTTGCACTCAACAAGCTCCTGGAGCTTTGGGGAGGGACTTTCCAAGGTCGTCCGCAGTTCAAACTTTCCTGGGCTGCGGACGACAACCTTGGGCTCGCCAAGGACCATGTCTGCGGCAAGACGGACCCGTTCGACACGGCCTGCCATTGCCTTCCGAAGTCGAAGCAGATTCCGGTCTGCTTCCACCCGGAGCAATACTCATACCACCTGCTCTCGTTCCATGAGAACATCAACACGCCGTCCGACCTGATTTCCACGTTCTCAAAGCAGGAGGATACCCGCTTCCGGTATGACTGCCTGAAGCACTACCTTGATCCTGTGACGGGCAAGCCGATCAACCCTACGGCAACGATCATCGAGAACGACATTCCGGTTCTGATGAATTCGGCCAAGGCGATGCTTGCCGCACGTTTTCAGATGGACGCAACCTTTCGGCAGGAATGCCGACAAAGGGCGCAGAAAAGACGCGAGGCCCGCGCACTTGCCGAGCTTCGCAACGATCAGTTCGCACGGGACCTCATTAACGAGGTCGTGCCAGCGTGGAACCCACACACAGGATGCGGCCCCAAGCGTCGCCAATTCGCCGATTTGACGGCTTCCGACGTGGTGGCCGGAAAGGTTCAGTTCGGAAAACCTTAAGCCAGGAGGCATAATGCCAATCTCTACCAGAATTTCGGTCGCGCATATGATTTCGGCGCATTCGATCCCGGACGGTATTGACGTGAACCTCGTTTCGCTCATACCCGGCAGGTTCCACATCCCGTCCTGCCTCGACAATCCGAAGGAAGTCAAGAAACACTGCACCATTGAGGCCACCGACCCGAACAGCGCCGGACAGCCAGCAAGTATCAAAGTCCAGCTCGCCGAGATCAGGAAGGGGCCTCTGGGTCCCTATGTCTATCTCACGATTCCGGACTGCGTCACTCGCAGAATCGGCTATGAAGAGCAGCTTTCGGACGAGTGGGGCAGGCGCCTATCACCCCCCATCCAGCGGTCTCTTCTCACCGTTCCGTGCGCCAAGGTCGTCAATGAGATCGAGCGACAGCACGGGCACTACGGAATCATGGCCATCGAGGGTGAATTGCCGTCCGACAAAGAACTCAAAAAGGTTCACGACATGGCGCGGCAGTGGCAAATCCATTTTGTAAACGAGACCAGCAACTACGTCTCGCGCTACGGATCACGCCAGGCGACGGAGCTTGCCATCTTCGTTGCGAATGAACTGTTCAAGAACAAACTGATTCCATCATTGCCAGCGTGGGCCATTGTTCAGGCACAGCAAACGATTGAGGCAAACGAGGCGATGGGCTGCCCGAACTGCGGAGCGCTCGTCCGTCCAGGGTCGGCGGTCTGCGTCACCTGCCGCGCGATCCTCGACTGGAAGCGCGCCCTTGAGTTTGGAATCGTGAAAGCGGAGGATGTGCCGCCGACAAAGAGAGCCGACGCAGGGCTTCAGCCATTGCCGACGGCCTGACGTATGCCATCTGCAAACACTTTGGGCGACATCATGGACCGCGCCCGCGCTTTCTTGAACGATCAGGGAGCGATGATATGGAACAATCAGATGCTCATGCCGCACGCAAGGACGGCCTACACGTGGCTCGTTACGCGGCTTCAGCAGCACGACCAGTTGATGTATCAGAAGGTCAGCGGCACGCCCTACACTCCGACGGACATTGTCTACACTGGCGGGGAGGTGGATTTGCTCTCCGTCCTGCCAGCCGATATGTGGTACCCGACCCGGCTGGAATTCCGCATGGACGCAAGCCAGGACTGGACAGAAGTTGTGGAAAGCTCGGACCTGGAAACCATTGTGGCCCCGGAGCAAGGAACAATCCGGCAATGGATGTGGCGCAACAGGGATATCTACGTCACCCCGGTCACAAACAATGGGCTCCTGCGGCTCACGTACATGGCCCTCGTTCCCCCAAGCTCTCCGGGGCCGGGCAGCAGTGTCCTTGTGGACAACGCCGTCGAATGCCTTGCTTACTTTACGGCTCACTCGGCCTACATGTCGCGCGGACAGGCCCAGCAAGCTGGCTTGATGCTCGGCTCGGACATTCCCACAAGCCCGGCCTACATGTCGGGGGCAAAGGGGTTCTGCGCCATGCTGATTGATTTGCTCGTTAAGGTTCGGCAGCTTATCGCCACCCGTGGCGTTCCATTTGACCAAGGTCAATACAACGTAGGGTCGTACGGGCCGTTACTATATTAGAATGAGCAACTTACAGTCATTGTGTTTCAGGGAGGGCTAAATGGCAATTTCACTTCGACCAATTTCTTCGTGGGGGAACCCTGGGGGCCGCGACTTCACCCTGTTCGCGCAGCTTGTTTTCAGCGGCAACTACACTACGGGCGGCGATACCGTCACGCTTGATACCGTAGATGCCCCGGATGTGGAAATCTACAACGAGCGCCCGGCACTCAGCGTTGGCAGGCCGCCGCTCGAATGGCGGTTCAACAGCGTGAGCGTCGTTTCCACGACGGCGGGCGGCCCTTATGTCTTCGACCTTGTTCCGGGAACCAAAGCCTACGACTTCAAGGTCAAGGTTTTCATTAATGGCGCGGAACTGGCTGCCGGGGCCTACCCAGCCGCGCTGACTGCGCCGGTGCCCCAGCCGCGCGTAAGCCTGCATTTCCGGCAGAACATCTAGAGCTGGATCAGAATGCGTGCAGAAAGGAATTCCAAGGGGGTGCGAGCTCCCTTGGACGAGTTGCAGGGCTTGCAGGATGGAACCAGGTTGGACGGCCAGTTCGAGCCTCCCCGCGCGAGCGGGATGCAGTGATCCAGTGTCAGGGTACTTTTGGTGAGGGAGCGATGGCAATAGCGGCATCTCCAACCGTAATAAGCCACGCGGAACAAGATTTTCTGGTTCGTAAGTTCCCCTTTTGCGGATTTTTTTCCGGCCCTACGCCTTATCTCCCTCAGAACAGCGATTCTGCGGAACTTCTCAATATTTTTGAGCCGCCATTCCTTGGATTTCTCAATCGCCCTTTTTCGGTTCAAACGGTAATACGCTCTCGCACGCTCACGAATCTGCTCCGCATTTTTCAACTGATACTTTTTCATCGATGCCTTAAGCTTCTCAGAGTGCTTGAGCCGGTATTTCCTCGCATTTTCTCTGTAGTAACTCGGGTTTTTGATGGCGATTTTCGCCCTAAACCTGATGTTTTTTTGGCGTCTCTTTTCGCGCTTGACTGGGCATTCATCAGAACAATAGCGACGGCCTCCGCCAATCGGAATCGGCTTTCCGCAAGCACATCTCTTCTCGATTCGGACCCTGCGGTAATAATATCGGAGCGCGATCTGCTTCCTTTTCTCAATTCGGCACTTCGCGCAATAAAGGGATTGTGGCCCTCTGACCGGGCTTCCACATTCGCATATACTCTTTAACATGAGAGGATTATACCATCAGTTTCGATCAATTCAAGCCGGTTCTTTTCGACAGACTGGGTGGTAGCTACAGCTTTTTGCAGGCGGAGGACATCCCGTCGGCCTTCGCAGCAGGTTGCCAGAACATCCGCTTTCGCCCCGGCTCTGTCCAAACCCGCAGCGGGCTCAAGGCCCTGACCGGAACCCCTCCATCCGGCGCGTCCTACTTCACCAGCGCCGTCGAGTTCACAGACAACCAGGACAATCACACCATTTTCGTTCTGGACAGCGGCGGGACGCTGTACCAAATGAATCTGTTCACGAATACTCTGACGCAGATTGCGGCCCAAGTGTGCGTGCCGGGAGCCTATATGAAGGGGGCGGCGGCGAATAACCGCCTGTACCTTTCGTTCTACACGTATCTGACGGGCGGAGGCCCCATAGCTGCTGGGCCTGTCCGCCAGTGGAACCAGGGCGTTCTGGAACCATTCTCGAATCCGGGGCCGGGCGGGAAAAACCATCTCTTCTCGACCGGCACTCTGGCAAGCGGCAGTACGACCGTATCGAACGTCACGAACATCCAGATGTGGTCTCCGGGCGACCAGATTTCAGATTCTTCGGGCTTCATCCCGGCGGGCACGACCGTGACATCCGTCAACGCTTCCGGAGCAACACTCACCATTTCAGCGGCGGCAACCGGCAGCGTCCCGACGGCGTTCCTCTCCCAGCCCGTTCCATCTCCGGCAAGCTCGGGGACGGGAGAAATCGTTCCCGGAGTTCATGGGGTCGCGGTTTCGTTTGTCACGCGCTCCCTCTACGTCACGGAGCCCACCCCGATTGCTTTCTGGAACGCTACCGGAATTTCCGCACCGGCCACGCCGACGCTCAGTTCGGTCGCCGGGGGTTCGTTGGGGGCCGCAACTTACTACATCGTCATAACGCTCGTGAACGCAACGGGAGAGACGCTACCATCAGCAGAGGCAAGCATCGCCGTCGCTGCAAACAATTTGCCGTCTGTTGCATCCCCCCCCGCCACGCCGGGAGCTACTGGCTACAACGTTTATGTGGGGACAGCGAGCGGGCTCGAAACCCTTCAGACACATTCGCCGATCCAGATTGGGACAAACTGGACGCTGCCTGTCTCGGGGCTGGTGGCTGGTGGTCCGCCCCCAACCGTCGCAAGCGCTGGAAGCGCTCAGGTTCAGGTGTCAAACATTCCGACGGGGCCGCCCAATGTTGTTGCCCGGCGGCTTTATTTCACTCCCAGCGGATCGACCGACCTGTACTTCCTTCCAGCTTTTCAGATTAACGACAACACGACCACGAGTGCGCTTTTCAATTTCAACGACACCGACCTGCTGAACGGTGAGCTTGTCAACAACCTCTTTAATAATGCACGCCTTCCTGACTGCGGCGGGGTCGCCATGTACAATGCGCGAACGGCTCTCTGGGCCAGCGACAACCCGTTGCCGTTCAACAATATCGGTTTCGACGGGGGGATTGACTCCGTGTCAGGGAAAGCCCAGCCGCTCGGATGGATTCCGGGGGCTTCCGTCGCCGGCGGATCAGTGGATTCCGCCGATGCGTTTTATGGGAACTGCTGGAAGATAACGGGCGACGGCGTAACAGCGGTGCGTGGACGCATAGAGAACACCGACGCGCCCTTGCTCATCCTGCCGTCCACCGCGTATCGGCTGAGAGTGTGGCTCAAGGGCGCCGGCCTGACCCAAGGATCCGTCCAGATAGGGCTCTCCAGCAGCAGCCTCGCAAAAGATGTTTACATGTCGGTCGGCTACCTCAACCTGACTTCGGGCTGGAAGTTATTCGAGGGCCCGCTGATCGGAAATGCAAATTTTCCCACTATCCCGAACGATCTTGTCCTCTATGTCGAGGGGACAGGAACGATCAACAACGGCGGTACGGTTTTTATTGACCATATCGAGGTCGTTCCTGATCTCTCCCGATATTCTACCGGGCAGATTCTCTTCTCAGACGCCTACAATAACGAGCGTTTTGACTCGCAGACCGGCTTCGTTACGATCAACAAGGACGACGGCCAGAAGGTCGCTGCCTGCGGCCAGCTACGCGGTTATTGGTATGTCCTCAAGGAACGGTCAATGTGGGTAACATTCGACGATTCCGTCAACCCGCCTGCCTTCTGGAGCGCAAGCCTTATCGATGACGCGGTAGGCGCCGGCGGCCCCGCGTGCGTGGCTGAGTTCGAAGAAATGCTCGTCATAGCGTCACGACCGGGGGCGTACTTCTTCCTTGGCGGCAGGCCGGTTAAGATGAGCCAGGAGGTTCAGAACATCTGGAGCAGCATCAACTGGGCGGCGGCGGCAACCATTCATGTTTCCATTGACCCTCAAGCGAGGCTGATGCGCTTCTTCTTTCCGGTCGGATCATCAACCGTTCCGAATTCAGCCCTGACGCTGGACTACGTCGAGGGCCTGGGGCAGGAAGTTGAGCCTGGGGGCCGCAAGTGGAACCCGGACGTTTACCCGGTCACGATCTACGGCCACTTCGTCGGAAACGACGAAAATAACAACCAACAGGTCTATATGATCGGCCCAAAAATATATCAGGTTGGCGGCACAGACGATGACGGCGTTGCTATCGACTGTTTCTATCAGACAGCTTTTGCGAGGGCAACCCCCACCGGGCAATCCTTGTTCGGCGGGGCCTCGATGACGCTGAGCGGGTCAGGATCGCTGAAAGCGTCGCTGGTGGGCCTCGGGGGGTCGCCTGTGAACGTGTTGCTTGAGACAACTCTGACCAACCCCATGACAAAGGACTTGGAGCTTTACGGAAACCTTGAATCCGAGCGGGCTTCGCTTAAAATAGAGACGGCTGGACTGGGAGCGAACTTCAGCGCCCGGCGGTTGGCAATTATGGTTATGCCGTGGGCGGAACAGCGCGCCCATTAAATTATGTACGACAGAACTAGATACGAGAGGAATCGGGATAAAATTCTCAAGTGGTACCGCGAGTACCGAAGGCGAAAGCCCGAACTTCACAAGCTCTGGCGTCAACGGGAGGGCCGAGCACAGTTGAGACAGATGAACAGGAGGGAGAAACTAAAGCGCAAGTACAAGCTAGCGCCTGATCGATACTCGAAGATGCTGGAGGAGCAGCGGGGCGTTTGCGCTATTTGTGGCAAGGCCCCGACCTCCAGGCCCCTCTTTGTGGACCACGACCACGAAACCGGGGTGGTCAGGGGGCTTTTATGCAGCACCTGCAATATGGCAGTCGGATGGATTAAAAATGACAAAGATCGCCACGAGCGAGCGTTGGCTTATATAAGATTACATTCCTCGCCACGAGGATAGCCTATGTCTGTCGTCTATTTAGTGCGCCATGTTGAAACTCCAGCCAATGTAGGCGAGCCCGTGGTGCGCGGCAATATGGACGTTCCGCCAGACCCAAGGGGCATACAGCAGATTCAAGCGTTGTCAAAAAAGTTCGCCGGAAAGCCGGTCAACCTTATCCTCAGTTCCCCACTCGCCAGAGCCATGGCGCTGGCAAAAGGCATTCAGGCGGCCACGGGAGCGAGACTGGAACCCGTCAATGCTCTCAAATCGTGGGACAGGGGCATACTCACCGGCAAGCCGGAGTCGCAGGCGAAGCCCTATGTTGAGTGGTACTTCGAGCATCCGACGGTGCCAATCCCGGCTGGCGAATCCTATGAGTCGTTCTACACGCGGTGGCAACAAGCGCTTACGAGGATATTAGACCTTGCGAGGAAGACGGGAATTAATATTGTGGTCGTCACCCACGCCCATAATCTGAACACCGCGCCCTCGATTTTGACGGGCGGCAAGGAACCGATTGCCGTAGATTCCGCCCCGGCTCCGGGCTCCGTCCTGACGCTTTCCTCCTCGGGCTCTGGATGGAAGCTCGGGGCCGGACTGGGCGGGGCTCGAACCAGAGGCGTATCAGCGCCAAGCCGTAGGAGCCGGGTGCTGAATGTCGCCCGAAACAAAAAGCCCATGCCGAAGCAGCGCAGGGCGGCAAACCCGCTCAAGCCACGTTCACTGGACGGCGGCGACAAGGTTGGATTCGCCTATCCCATTGGATCGACCGAGCCGGGCGGCGCAACTCGTGGAACGATTCCGCAGGGCCTTGGCGGGAACACCCAAATGCCGGAGAACTACTGATGCTGGTTGCCTGGGAAATCGAGAAAAACGGCAGTCGCCTGAGTATCGTGGCTGAGCCGGAAAACCTCTCGGAATGGGCCTTTCTGCTACGCGCTGGCAAGAAAGATGGGATCAGGAAGCTCAGCCTAACGATGTTTGACGGTTCGTTCATCGAGACGGCTGGAGACGAATTGAGGGACATCGGCGAAGGGAGTCTCCCGAACTGATGCGTAAAATTCCAGAGCCTGACAATCTGACCCCCTCCGGCACCAGGGCAACGCACTATGCGCCTGCCAGGATGGGGCCGTTCCGGTGCGACCACTGCCGGTTTTTCGAGAGGCCGGAAAGCGTGTGCCGTGAGCGGCACGTTATGGCCGACCCTGACATGCCACGCGACAATCTGGGGAGACCCATCGTTGAGCCCGGAGGCTGCTGCGAGTACCAAGAGCGCAGCCATTCCGGGAGAAGATTGAAGGTGGTCGGATAAGATGCCAGCGTCGCTGTTTCTTCCCGAAGCCGAACCGCTCGCGCAAGCAGACCCGCTGCTTTACGAGGTGATTCAGAAGCTCGCCCAAGCGCAGGCTACCACGGCCTCCGCCATCATCCGGGGTGATAAGCCGCCGGAAGGATCAATCGCCGCCCCGCCCGGAACGCTCTTTATTGAGACCAATTCCGCAGGCGCGGCGGTGTGGATCAAGAATGGCAACGCGCCCGGAAAATCCGGCTGGACGAAGGTAATCCATGCGCCCGCCGCAACCAGCCTTTCGAAGACCCCGGCTAGCCTTGGTCCGACGATGACGCAGCTTGCTCCCAGCGGCAAGCCAAGCCCGATGTACCTTTTGGACCATCATACGCTGCAGGACGTTGCCGACGGCCCCACGTTCAAAAAAATAGTCGCCGTGAGCAACAACCGCGTAAACACCGGGTCAATCAACTCGGGGGCTGTTTCCTCTTCGGCGCAGCAATCGGTAACAACCTACGTCAATATCACGACCTCGGGGCAAATCGCCAGCGCAACGATCACGCCGAATAACGGCTACATGCGGCTCACCTGCTGCGGAGCAATAGCCTCGACGAATGCAACGGCTACCGGCTGGGGCCTTGGATTTTACAAGAATGGGGTATTGATGTCGCCGTCCTTCCAGTATCAGGCGTTCGATTCAGCCGAGGCAGGCAATAGTAAGTACAAGTCGTTCTCGTTCACCATCTTGGATACCTCGCCGGGCACGGCTCCGGCAACCTATAGCGTAAGCGTAAATACGAATACCGGCGGCACACTGTCGCTAATTCCAGTTGTTCTGATTGCAGAGAACATCAAGGCGTAGGATGACGTTCATCATCTACGATTCGAACAGCGGGCAGATCAAATCGGCCTATTCGGTCTATCTCCCAGCCGATCAGATTGCTGCTTTCTTGGCGGCCAACACCCCGTCGGGGCACGAAGCGATTGAGGTTCAGGACGACTCCCCGGCATTGTCCGACATGGGCAAGTGGCACGTCAAAAACAGACAGTTGCAGTCCGTGTAAATTTTACATAGAATGGGGGCATCATGGGCGGATTCGTAAATTCCGGGCTGGCTCGGGGCATTTTGCGGAACGCTCTTGGCGCGGCAGGTGGCTACGCAGGGGGCGTTCAGGGCTTGGCTGGCGATCTGAGCGGTCTCGCTGGCAGCATTCCCGTCACGGGCTATACGCCACAGCAGCAATCGTCCATCCTCAACGCCGTGCTGGGGGCGATCAACAATCAATACAACACCACCCGCCAGAGGGCGCAGGACGTCGCCGGGCGCACAGGTGCCTACGCCAGCTTGCTCCCGATGCTCACCGACATCGGAAATCGGCAGGCAAGCGCTTTGTCAGGTGCTGGCGGCAAGCTGACCCAGCAATTCGCGGAGTTTCCGACTGAGCAAAAGCGGGCGGCAGCGGGCATCTATACCGACGCCTTGCGCGGTCTGTTGGGGCTTTTTTGGCCGGAGATGGGCTTTGCCGGGAGAACCGTTCAGGGGGCTATCATGCCAAGTTTGCTCTCCCGGATACTGGCTGGCGCTGGTGGCGGAGCGCTGGGCGATATCCTTGGGCCGCTGGCGAGCGGGGCTGGAAAAGCCTTGGGCAACATTCTGTTCGGCGGGGGCGGTAGCGCAGGAGGCGCGTCGGACTATCCCTACAACCCGGTCGGGGGAATCCTCGATATTCTGTTCGGCGGGGGCGGTAGCGCAGGAGGCGCGTCGGACTATCCCTACAACCCGGTCGGGGGAATCCTCGATAGCGGCCTCGGACTGCCCCAGCCGAACTTCACGCCGACTTTTTAGAGGTGGCTAATCTTGGGCATTCCGTTGGAAATTCTGCAAGCTGCTGAGAGAGTGAGGCGAGGGCTCTATAACCCCTCCGTAGCGCAGCCAGCCTCTGCGCCCCAGAACCAAATGCCCAGCCCTCCAGATCAGGGCGGTCCGATCGGTGGGGCCGTTCCACCCTACGTCAATCCGCATCTCTTGTCTGTCCTCGGCCTTACGCCGCCCAGCGCCGGAGACACGCTGGCCGACCTCTACCAGAGGGCCATCATGCAATCCGCGCAGCGTCAGCAGCAGATTGAAAACGCGCCCATCCCTCACCCGATCAAGCGCGGGCTGGAGGCTGGAATGCTGGGGGCAGGGCAGGGCGTCGCCGATGTTCTGCGGGAGTATGCCCTAGGACGGGTGGCAATTCCCCGTGGCGGGGAGACGGACATCGGCTCCGAATTCTTCTACAGGCCACGAACGCAGGCCGAGCAGGAATATCAAACGGCGCTAAGCGGCCTCGGGGCAGCCGCCAAAAGTCAGGAAGCCCAACAGTTAGGACAGGCCAGGGAATCGGCTTATTCGGCACGCGCAGCTGCGGATATCGCGCGACAGAGAGCCGAAAACGCTGCTGAGCAGCTGACCAGAGCGAAGATACCCGCGGCGGGGATCGTTGGGGTCGCGCCTGGAAGGACCATCTACGACGCGGCGACCGGGAAGCCAGCATATACCGCTCCGCCAGCCCCCAGAAAGGCCGCACAGCCTAGCCTGAACCAAGTCCTCGGAGCCTACGTCACCGAGCAGCTGGGCAAAGGGGTGCCTCTGGCGCAGATCATGGCCCAACTGAAGCCGCCCAAATCGTCCTCGTCTCGCACGGGTAAGGCGACCCCTGTGTTTGGCGTAGCGGGCGGCAAGCCCGCGTGGGGAATCTACGACCCGGCTAGAGGATGGCTGGATGCCCAACCCCCGCACGAGCCGCTTCCAGGTTTCCAAAAGGCACCGAGTAGCTCGGCGGCGCAGATAGCGTCAATCATCGCTGGCACGCCAGCCCATGGTGGCACTTCTTCGGTGGCGACTGCGGGTGCGGGCGAGAATTTCCTCGGAAGGCTCGTCACGAGCATCGGAAATCTGTTTTCTACTAACGCCCAGAATCTGGAGACATCAGCTCAGCCGCCCGCAGCGCCTGGGCGTCCTGCCAAGGTTCCGGCAAACTACGTGAGGGTGAAGGTAGGCAATCGCACCGGATGGGCCGATCCGAATCGCCTGCCCGCCGGGGCGCAAATCATTGGGCAATAGCGTTCCAGCCTTCATTCCCGATCCGCCGACCGAACGGCAAGCGCCTGCGTTCATCCCTGATGAGCCAGAGGGCAGGTCAATAACCCTCTCCAGTGGCCGCACCCTTCCGGTGAGTTCGAAGCAGCCGGTCGAAAGCTATTTTCGGGCGCTTGAGACCACCCTGGCGCATCCTATCGAGGCCACGAGGACGGCGATCCATGCCCTGACCAGCCCGACGCCTGAACAGGTCGCAGCGGTCAGAGACGAGGCTGCTAAGGCCGGAGTAGCGCCTCCGGTGCCAAAGCCGTCACGCTCAGAGTTCACCCCGGACCGTTCCGCCTATTCGCGTCCCGGCCCCTATTTTACGCGGCTTGACCCAAAGGAAGAGGCCGCTTTTGAGGCATGGGCAAAGTCGATTGGCCAAGCTCCATCGCCTGACTATGATCTTCGCGGTTTCTGGAAGGCCATGCAGAGCGGAGACCCCCGTGCGCGCAGGGCTGTCAATCCGGTTACAAGGACAGTGCATTTTCCTGACACGTGGAAGACTCCGTACAGCAGGAGCTTTTCAAACGAGTCGATTTATGCGCTGCCTGACGCCCCCCATTGGGAGGGAGCCAAGCTGATAGACAAGAATGGAAACGTAGTTTTTGAGGACAAGCCGCCGTCCCACCGCGCCTCCGGTAACGGGTCCACGATCGAGGCCGCCCCAGAGGAAAGCAGGCTGAAAGAACTGCTCTTAGGTGGCCCGCAGGCTGGTGAGACAGCGCTCGGGGAAGCCCTGATTGCGGCAGGACGCGAGTTCCCTACGCTTGAGCCACTCATACAGAAAATCGGGCCTTACGAGGCGCGAGAGGATCAGGGCCTGTCTGCCCCAGTGCTCGGCCTCGGCGCGCTGCGAAGGACGCCCGGCATCATCCACGGCGCTCTTACCGCGCTCGGGGGCCTCACCTCCATCCCGAATCTTGAGATGCAGGCACTCGCCGGGCCAGCGGTGGCGGGGGCAGCAGGTCTCGTTGGCAAGACGGCCTCCTCGGTTCTGGAGAGGCTTGCGGCAGCAGGATTCTCGGGCGAGATGCTTAAGGGCCTCTATAACGAGCTGCCTGAATTTCGGCGTCGAGTAAACTCCGGCGACACGGTTGGGGCTAGGGAAATGATAGGGCAAATGGCGGTCCAGGCTCCGCTGGCGCTTCTTAGCGGGGCCGCCGCCATCCACGGTCCCAAAGCGGAAGCCGCTATCCCAGCGGAAGCGAGCGAGGTAGTGCCAGAAGCAGAAGGCTCGACGCCAGGAGCGGCAGATACTCAGCAGACGGAGGCACCAGTGCCGAAGCCGGCTCCGAAGGTCAGCATACGCCTGACCCCGGAGGGTGAAGCCCGATTTGAGGCCCGCCCTAGCGAGGCCCCGCCAGCCTTCATTCCAGATGCCGAAGCTGAGAGGCAGGCTTCGACCGTCGCCCAGCCGCAGGCGCTTCCCGTAGGCCCCGGCCACATGACCGCTGGAAGCGGAGAAGGCCAAGGGCATCCGCTGGCGCAAACGGTTCAATCGCTTTCGGCTCAGGACAAGATCAGCCCGCTGATCGAAGATGCTGTCGCCGAGAAGCCGAAGCCGCCTATCGCTCCGCAAGGGCACTTGGCTAAGGTCGTTCAAGACTTCAGGAACACCTTCAAGCCCGCGCCCGAATCGACCAGCGTGGAGGATGCCAGGAACCATTTCGACAAAGACAAGCAGGTGATCGACCACCATGTCCGCCGTTACCTCGAAGAAGTGCGCCGACTTGTCCCTGACGAAAAAGTTCGCTCCGCCATGTTCGTCTACGCCGAAACCCGTGGAACCCCGGAGGAGCGCATGGCACAGCTTCAGGACTGGGCTGACCGGTCAGAGGGCGACGCGAAGACGAAGTACGTTCTGGCACAGCACTTGACTCCCCAGCAGCGTGTGCTGGCGGAGAACGAGCGCAACCTTCGAGACGCGATTTATCCGATTGCGCATAAGTGGGGGGTAATCAAGGGCCACGTCGAAGACTACATGAACCACATGCTCAAGGACCCCACCGAGGCCGGGGAGCGCAACAAAATAAAACGGTTTAGCGTCGAGTTTGCAAGATCATCGCAATTCGGGCTTCGGAGAAGGTTCCCCACGATCTTCGATATGGAGCAGGAAGGTTTTCACCCCGTAACGGACATCGCCAAGGCCACCCCAGCCTATGTTGACTCCGTGTATCGGGCGATTCGTACCCGCCGAATGGTCCACGAGCTGGCAAATTCAACCGACGCTGAGGGCAGGCCGAACGCTGTAATCGCCGGGGATGCCATCCAGATTTCAAGGCCGGGAAAGCCTGTCGCTCCAGGGAGCCAGATTGCCGAGCTTCCAGAAGAGGGGCAGATGTCACTTCCGTTCGGAACCCACGCCGCTGGAACCGAGGGAAGGCCGGAGCCTGAACTCGCCACATTGGTTCGCTCAGGGAGGTTGAGAGGCGTTGATAACCAAGCGGATTATGAGGCCATCAATCACCCTGCTTTTAGGGGATATCGGGTCGTAACCACCGACAAGAACGGAAATCCGCTGGTGCTCGAAGCGCCGATGAAGTTCAGCCCCGATGCAGCCAGGATGCTGAAAGACATGATCGAGCCGAGCGCCGTTCGCCAAACCCCGGCTGGAAGGTTGCTCCTGCGGGGCGTCACGGGAGCCAAGAAGCTGATGACCTTCGCGTCGCCATTTCACGCCGTCAACGTCTGGATGAGGGCAGCGCCGGAGGCTGGAATAAGGGCTGCATTTCGCCCGCGCGACCTCGACGCGATTATGGCTGATCCCGGAGTGCAGTCGCTCATGGACCACGGCTTGCAGCTTATAACCCCGCGCTCCGCGTCTGAGGGCTTGGTTTCTGGACCGCACAGTCTTGAGCGCTGGATGTTTGAGGACTGGATTCCCCGTGTGAAGGCCGAGTCCGCGCTCGCCGACCTGGAACACTCGCTCTCCGATCCTCAGTATCGGCGCATGGGATTTACGCCCGATGAGATAGCGAAGATCGTCGCCAGGCGGAACAACGAACTCTTCACCGGGCCGCGTGCAATTAAGGGGCATCTTGGCACGAACGCAAAGACATGGGCCGACCTTGAAAGGCTTGTGTTGTTTGCACCTGGATTTGAGATCGGAAACCTGAAGTATGCGGCGCGCGCGCTCCTTGCTGACCCTGAGGTTTATCGAAAAATACTCGAAAGCGACGACCCGGCTCTCAAGAAGCTCGTAAGGATGGCAAGGGAAACTGTCTGGCACGCCAATGAGCCACGCATGAACTTTGCGAAGCTGGCTGCTGCCCTGTATTTCGGCACGCGGCTCATCAACGCCGCCTTGAACAACGGAGAAACCTACCCAGGAAAACCGTTCACAATCGTGATAGGAAAGGGCGACAAGCGAGAGGAATTCACGCCCCGAAGCCAGGTGACCGACTTGGCCGAGTTTGCTCCGAGGGTTGGCCAGGGGCTCATAAGCGGGGCCAGGACATTCGCGTCCGGCAGGCTCTCGCCGCTGGCGAGGGCCGCTATCGAGGGGATCGTCGGGAGGAACCTCTACACAGGCAAGCCGCAGTCCGGCGGTCAAACGATACTGAGTGCTGGCGAGAACGTCCTGCCATTCTTTACTCAGGCATTCCAGGGCCGGTATGCGGACGAGACGCTTGGACAGAAGGCGCTGGGAGCCGTCGGAAGATCGGTAGGCATTCATTTCCACCCCGGCTATACCAAGGCCGAGAAAATTGCTGATAGCTTTATCAAGAAGGGTTCAACCAGCGGCGACATGACACCCAAGCAGGAAGCAGCAGAACACCAGAGATGGCTCTACCAAACAGCGCTGGCCAACGGCACGCTGACCCCTCAGGATTTCATCGCCGAGACAGCGGGCAAGTTGACGCCGGCGAAGCAACTGGCAATCATCAGGATGGCGCACGAACCGAGGCTGTTTCGGATGGTTTACAGGCTTCCGCTCAAGCAGGCTCTCGATGTTTACGCCGCCGCAAAGCCGAACGAGCAGGAAGAACTGTACCAGTTGATAATGGGGAAGGCGGTGAACAAAGTAAAAGGGGCGGCGGCAGATGAGCGTGCGGGGCTGATCCAGGAGGCCAGAAAAGGCATTCACGCGCCGCCGCGCCGGGCGCTACGGTTCAACGTGCTGGGGAGACCGTCGCCGCCCTAATTTGGTCTTGGGTTCGAGGGCTGGCTGCTCGCATCCGGCGGCGTTGTGCCAAGCGACTCTGCCAGGGCACAAGAGAGGTCCAGCAGGGACCCGCGCTTAACCCCCTCGGGATCGGCTGCCCATGACTGCTCATTATACGGGGCCGCACAGAGCATCAGCCTTGCCGCTGGCACCACCTTTCCGATAGACCGTAGCGAATGCATCCCATCGGTGATAACGGCCTCAGGCCCCAGCGCTTGGGCAAGCTGGGCGCGTTCTTCAGCGGAGCCCAGCGTAATCAGCGAGCAATTGTCTTGCCAAACCCCCATGCGGCGGAGCCAGGTCTGGGTTTGGTGATGGCAAAGCGGCCCTTGGCGCACGCTGATGTAATAGACGTTATAGACCATGCCAAGCCCAAATGTCAGGAACGAGTACCATTCGGCGACATTCTCGCGCAGGGGCGGCACCCTGAGCCACCATGACGGCATCCCGATAGCCATCCTTGCAAATTCCCGCCACTGGTCTTCCGTATACGGCGTCAGGTCGAGTTCGGCCTTTGGCCACGCACCGTCGTCGCCATCTTCGGCTTTGGGGAACATGCGCCGCAGTAACTCTCTGGCAGCGCTGTTGAAGTCGGCCAGAACCCCATCAACCTGGACAAATAAACGCTTTTCCATTCGTTACCCCATCGTGTAAAATTTACTCGATTCGCTTGCCTTTTGTGGTATCTTTGCGTTGGAGGTAATCCAGCTATGGCGCACATTGCAGAGCCGCAGGAATCTTCCGCAGCCAAGCTCGTAAAGGGCAGCGGGGAGCTTTGTGGAATCCACGTCGAGCCCGCCGAGAACGGCTTCGTGGTGGAAATCGTTAAAAAGCAGCATGACGACAAAGATGATACCATGCCGATGAGAAAAAGCGAGCGGAAAGTTTACGGCTCGCAGGACATTGAAAAGCTGCTTGACGAGATGCACGGCACGCTTACCGCCCATCTTGGGGCAAAAAAGAGGAAATAGAATCGCATGGCTACTCCGGGTCTCATCGCGCAGTATCGGTCCTATCTTCAAGGGGCCATATCCGCCCCCTTCCGATATCTAGACCCCAACGCGCCCGTTGATGAGTTCGGCAATCCAATAAACCCAAGCGCGCCAACCAGCCAAGCTCCCAATACTCCAAGCG
>CAZUZJ010000001.1:52180-54500 GCA_964624225.1 uncultured Desulfobulbia bacterium
GGCAATCCAATAAACCCAAGCGCGCCAACCAGCCAAGCTCCCAATACTCCAAGCGCGCAGTATCGGTCCTATCTTCAAGGGGCCATATCCGCCCCCTTCCGATATCTAGACCCCAACGCGCCCGTTGATGAGTTCGGCAATCCAATAAACCCAAGCGCGCCAACCAGCCAAGCTCCCAATACTCCAAGCGAGGTTGCTCCGAGGCCCCTGCCAACTGGTATCCCCGAACCTGGTTATGCAGCGACCGCAACTTTCCCCAATCCACTCTCCCACCTGTCTTCAGGCCCTGGAGCTTCCCCGCTTGGAACGCCGTCCAATCTTGCTGAGCCGATGCAGGATGTAACCTCCCAGACCCTTGAATCAGGCATCCTCCCAGCAGGCGCTATCCCGACTGGCGCGACCCAGAACTTGCATTTCGCTCCCGCAGCACCGCCTCCACTTGGCGTGCTTCCACGGGGGCAGGAAGCGGCAATCCCCGGCACGCTTTATAATCCGCTTGCCTTGCCTACGGGCAGCTACCTGAAAACCCTGCCAGCGCCCGCGTCGCCGGGGACATCAGCGCCCAACGCAGCCGGGCTTGGCGCATCCCTGACGCCGCCCTCGATCCCGAATATTCCGGGGGCCGGAGAAGCTGCTTTGGCGGGACTGCTTTCGCAGGGGGTAAGCCTTGCGGACATTCTTGCCGGGATCACGGGCAAAAAGCCTCTTTTAGGGCTGGGAGACCTTGCCGCCAAGGGGCTGAAGGACATCGGGCTTCCTGGCAACCTCGCATCGAATCTTGGAAAGTATGGACTCGGCAGCGACATTAGCGGATTCCTGACGGGCTTAACGCAGCCCACCTATGGCGGCCTGACGCAGCCGGGCATCGTGGGCGGCTTGGAAAGCGGCGGCCTTGATGCGGCGCTCTCAACTGGCTTGTCCTTTGTTCCGGTTGTCGGCCCCGTTCTCGCGGCCTTGGTTCCTATGCTAAGCTCGCTGTTTCATGGCGCCAACCCGCTTCAGGTGCCAGCCGCGCAGACCGAGCAGCCCTTTGAGGCGGCAGCGGATGATGTGCTCGCGCTTGCCAAGGCAGGACAAATCAGCCCCGCGCAGGCGGCAACATATATGCAGGCATTGGAACAGGCGGGGCAGCAGCAGGAAGCGGCGCTTGAGCCGAAAATCGGAGAGCCAGCGACCAAGGGTTCCGAAAACCTCACAAAGGTTATCAATGATGAAATTGCAGCCCTTCAGGGAATCGGCACGCCAACTTCCCAGCCGTTGAATTTGCAGAGTGCTTTGGGCAGCTTCATTCAGCCCGGCGCGCCCGGCTGGTATTCGCAGACGGGGGCCGACGCCCTGACCTTGCTCAATCAACTGCTGGGCACAAAAGCGGCCTTCGCGGGGGCGGCATAGATGGCGGTACCACGTGGCAATCCGTTCTCCAGTTCGACGCTCCAGACAATCCTTGGGACTGGCGTGCCACGGGCGGAATTGGGCGGGGGCCAGCAGTACGGGTTCAACCCGTTCGGCCTTGGCTACATGGGCTATCAGGGGTTCGGGCCGTCGCCATTCTCCTTTGGGTATGGTCCGTACGGTTTTGGCTCCTACGGTTATCAACCGGGGGCCGTGATGGGGGGATTTACCAACCCCTCACTTTCGGGCCTCTTTGATACCGTCGGGCGGAGTGCGGGGTCATTCGCCCTTACCTGAGCCCTGCTTGGAGGATTCAGAATGAAAAAACTGCTTCAAATTATTCTCGCTTGGCTGGCCATTTCGATTCTCGTGTTCGCCCAGCAACCCTGGCATCCGGTTGACACCGCCAAGCCCGACCTCTCAAACCTCGCCAACCCGACGAACATCAACGTCCCTACGCTGCAATTCGCTGGGGCGGCAGGCATCGAGTCGGGTGGGACGAATAATGACATTAACTTGATTCCGAGTGGCTCAGCAAGCGTTGTCATCGGCTCGACAAACTCCGCGGCCCAAATCCTGTTTAACAATACTAATCCGACGGCAAGATTTGGAAATTTTGGTAGCCTTCAGAACTCCGTTTTCGGCTTTAGTGTTCCAGGCAACGCGATAGTTTCTTTCGACGGAGTGACCTTCAACACTAATTTTGAAGGGTCTGTTATCATTAATGGAGGAAATAAGACCCTTGGACCCATCAACCCTAACTTCGCTGCCGATGTCAGGGGTTCGGTTGGTGCAGATACGTATCATACGCAGACAAACTGTGCCAGTTCAGCTTCTCCAGCAGTTTGCGGCTCGGCAGCGGCGGGCCGTTTCGTAATCGCAGCTGGTGCAACAACGGCTACGGTTAACACAACCGCAGTGACCGCTA
>CAZUZJ010000002.1:0-32873 GCA_964624225.1 uncultured Desulfobulbia bacterium
CGGCGCCCAAAAGGGTCTGGCCGATACCGCGTTGAAAACGGCCAACTCCGGCTATCTGACCAGGAGACTGGTAGACGTTGCCCAGGATTCCACCATAACGGAGCGGGATTGCGGCACCCTGGACGGGATCATGGCAGAACCGCTGTTTGAGGGCGGTGAGGTCATCCAGCGAGTCGGTGAGCGTATTCTCGGTCGCGTCGCCCTGGAGGACATCATTGATCCTTTTACCGGAGAAACGATTGTCAAGACCGGGGAGGAGATCACCGAGGACAAGGTAGATACCATTGAATACGCTGGCATCGACCGGGTCATGATCCGTTCGGTCCTTACCTGCAATTCCCGGCGCGGGGTCTGCGTTTCCTGTTATGGCCGCGATCTCGGGCGCGGCCACATGGTCAACATCGGTGAGGCGGTCGGTATCATTGCCGCCCAGTCGATCGGCGAGCCGGGTACGCAGCTGACCATGCGAACCTTCCATATCGGCGGGACGGCCAGCCGCAGCGTCATGCAGGCGGAAATCCGCACCCTGCATGGGGGCGAGATCAAGTTCCAGGATCTCCACTGCGTCAAGAACAGCGAGGGAAATCTGGTTGTCATGAACCGGAACGGTGAGATCAGCATCCTCGGCACAAAGGGCCGCGAACGGGAGCGGTATCCGGTGACCTACGGCGCTATTCTCCACGTCAATGACGGCGACACGGTGGAACCGAACACCCTGATCGCCGACTGGGATCCCTATACCATTCCCATTGTCAGTGAGATTTCCGGTACGGTCAAGTTCGGAGACATTATAGAAGGAACCACCATGCAGGAGCGGGTTGATCCGATCACCGGCAAGGCGAGCTATGTCATCATCGCCTCCAAGCTAGCGGCGATGAATCCCCGTATCTCGCTCAAGGGTGATAAGGGTAAGACCCTGAAGCTTGAAGGAACCGGAACACCGGCCCGCTATTCTCTGCCGGTCGGTACCATCATCAATGTTGAGGAAGGACAGGAGATTCTCGCCGGCACCGTGCTCGGCAAGATCCCACGCGAAACCACCAAAACCAAGGATATTACCGGTGGTTTGCCGCGGGTCGCTGAGCTCTTCGAGGTGCGCAAGCCCAAGGAGCATGCCGTTATCAGCGAGATCAACGGACGGGTCAGTTTCGGCAAGGATCTGAAAGGCAAAAAACGAGTCATTGTCACCCCGGAGATCGGTGACCCCAAGGAATACCTTATTCCCAAAGGCAAGCATATCAGCGTCCATGAGGGTGACTATGTCAAGGCCGGGGAACCCTTGATGGACGGCTCACCGGATCCCAATGACATCCTTCGGGTCATGGGCGTCAAGGAGCTTGCCAAATTCCTGGTCAACGAGATTCAGGAAGTGTATCGTCTCCAGGGCGTCAAGATCAATGACAAACACATTGAGGTCATTGTCAGGCAGATGTTGCGGCGCGTACAGATTACCCGGGTGGGCGACAGCACCTTCATGCTTGGTGAGCAGGTTGAAGCATGGAAATTCAACGAGGAGAACGAAAAGATTCTCCGGGAAGGCGGTCGACCGGCGGTTGCCGAGCCCTTGCTTCTCGGCGTCACCAAGGCGTCACTCAGCACGGATAGCTTCATTTCCGCGGCATCATTCCAGGAAACCACCAAGGTGCTGACTAATGCCGCCATGGCAGGCAAGTTTGATGATCTGAGCGGTTTGAAGGAAAATGTCATCATGGGGCGGCTGGTCCCGGCCGGTACCGGACTTGCCAGTTACGCCCTGGAGGATTAAGGGACGGTTTGGAAAAAGGTGATGATGGCGACAAAGGCCGGATAAGTTTCTCCTTGACACCTTTGTCGCCATCGTGTATCTATTCCGTTTTTCGATTGGACAAAATCGGAACACCTTCTCGGGAGGGTGTAAGATATAACTATTAATGTAGGAGTTTAATCAATGCCCACCATCAATCAATTGGTACGGCACGGTCGCAAAAAAGCGGCAAAGAGAACGACGACCCCGGCCTTGCAGGCGTGCCCGCAGCGGAGAGGTGTCTGTGTTCGTGTCTATACAACGACGCCGAAAAAGCCGAACTCGGCTCTGCGTAAGGTAGCCAGGGTCCGGCTGACGAACGGCATCGAGGTGACCTCCTATATCCCCGGTATCGGACACAACCTTCAAGAGCATTCCGTGGTGCTGATCAGGGGTGGCAGGGTTAAGGACCTTCCCGGTGTGCGCTATCACATCATCAGGGGCACGCTGGATACGCTCGGTGTCTCAGACCGGCGCCAGGGTCGTTCGAAGTATGGCGCAAAGCGTCCCAAATAATGTTGTTGCGTGTGAAGGAATGAAAAGGAGCTGAGAGGCTATGCCCAGACGTAGATTGGTAGCAAAGCGAGAAATAAATCCGGACGCCCGCTTTAACAGTGTTCTGGTGTCGAAATTTATCAACGGCCTGATGCAGCGCGGTAAAAAAAGTGTTGCCCGGTCAATTTTTTATGATGCGATGGATATCATCGAGAAATCCCTCAAGGAAGACAATTCCCTGTCGGTCTTTGAAAAGGCCATGGAGAATGTCCGTCCCAAGGTAGAAGTTAAGTCCCGACGTGTCGGTGGCGCAACCTACCAGGTGCCGGTAGAGGTTCGACCTGAACGTCGGAATGCCCTGGCGATTCGGTGGCTGGTGGGCTACTCCGCCAAAAGGAGCGGCAAATCCATGGCTGAGAAGCTGGCAGCGGAGATTGCCGACGCCTATCATAACCGCGGAACCTCGGTGAAGAAACGCGAGGATACCCACAAGATGGCGGACGCAAACAAGGCTTTTGCCCACTATCGCTGGTAAGCTGACGCGCTGTTGAACAATGAGTCCCCGGTACGCCGGTAGAGATGTTGCAGGGAGAAACGACGGTGGGACACAACGTCTCTTTGGCTCGATTGCGCAATATCGGCATCATGGCCCATATCGATGCCGGCAAAACGACAACAACGGAACGGATCCTCTATTATACAGGGAAAACCCATAAGATGGGTGAGGTTCATGACGGAGCAGCTGTCATGGACTGGATGGAGCAGGAGCAGGAGCGAGGAATAACCATCACCTCCGCTGCCACCACCTGCCAGTGGAAAAACTTCTTTATTAATATTATCGACACCCCAGGCCACGTCGATTTCACCATTGAGGTCGAACGCTGTCTGAGGGTGCTGGATGGGGTGATTGCCGTCTTTTGTGCTGTCGGCGGTGTAGAGCCCCAATCCGAGACAGTTTGGCGTCAGGCGGATAAATACAAGATTCCGCGGATAGCCTTTGTCAACAAGATGGATCGCATCGGTGCCGATTTCGAGCGCTGTATCGCAATGATGGCGAGTCGATTGGGCGGCAATCCTTTACCGATGCAATTGCCGGTAGGTTCAGAGGAAAATTTTCGCGGCGTCATTGATCTGCTCAGTGGAAAAATGCTGACTTTTGATGACACGTCTCAGGGCGCGAAGTTTTTTGAAGAAGAGATACCGGCTGAATATCACGATTCGTTCACGGCTGCACGTATGGCCCTCGTCGAGAAGCTGGCCGACTTCGATGAGGGGGTCATGGAAAAATATCTGGAAGAGCAAAGTATAGCGGCAGATGAACTGCGAAGTGCCATTCGCCAGGCGACCCTCAAGCTTCAACTGGTCCCTGTTTTCTGCGGCAGCGCATTCAAGAATAAGGGGGTACAGCCCCTGCTTGATGCAATAATCGATTACTTGCCTTCTCCAACAGATGTTCCTCCAGTCGAAGGAGTAAACAGCAGTGGCGACGTTGTTCATCGCCGCACCGGAGCCAGTGAGAAATTCTGTGCCCTAGCTTTTAAGCTGACCACCGATCCATTTGTCGGAAATCTTGCCTATATTCGTGTTTATTCCGGAGTGGTAAAATGCGGGGACAAGGTATTCAACTCGGCAAAACAGAAGGTTGAGAAGGTCAGCCGCATCGTTAAGATGCATTCGAACAAGCGGGAAGAGGTTGTTGAGGTCGGCCCCGGTGATATAGCTGCATTGATAGGATTGCGCTTTTCGACAACCGGAGACACGCTTTGCGATCAGGATGATCCGATTATCCTGGAAAACATGGATTTTCCAGAGCCGGTTATCAGTATCGCCATTGAACCGAAGAGCAAAGCGGACGAAGAAAAGTTGAATGAAACCCTGACCAAGATTTCTCTTGAGGATCCCTCTTTCAGGGTGCGCACCGATGTGGATACCGGGCAGAAGATCATCTCCGGGATGGGTGAGCTTCACTTGGAGATAATCGTTGATCGACTGATTCGCGAATTTAAAGTCGGGGCAAATGTCGGTGCGCCGCAGGTGGCTTATAAGGAAACCATCGAGGCGCAGGCATCCGGTGAAGGAACCTTTGTCCAGCAAACCGGGGCTCGCCACCAGTATGGGCATGTGAGGCTTGAAGTTCACCCACTGGGCCGCGGCAGTGGCGTCGTCTTTGCCAGCAACGTTGATGAGGAAAACATCCCTGCCCTTTTCATCCCTGCCATTAAGAAGGGAGTTGATGGGGGAGTGGAAAGTGGTGCCTTGGCCGGTTTTCCGGTAACCGATATCAAGATTACTCTGGTAGGGGGTTCCTACCATGAGGAAGATTCGACGGAGCAGGCCTTTGGTGTGGCTGCAACCATTGCCATGCGGAACGCCTTGGCCGATGCCCACCCGGTTCTGCTGGAACCGGTGATGAACGTCGAGGTTGTGGTTCCGGATCAGTATGTCGGTGACGTCATTGCAGATCTCAATGCCCGGCGAGCTCGAATTAACGGAATCGGTACCAGGGATAACGGCTATCAGGTGATAACGGCGGAGTCGCCGTTGGCAGAAATGTTCGGCTACTCGACGAACCTGCGATCGGCTTCCCAGGGAAGAGCGAATTTCACCATGCAGTTTGCGGCTTACGATAAGGTCGCTGAGAAAACAGCTCAAGCAATTGTTAAAAAAGTGAAAGGGTTACTGTAAACAATCCGCAGCAATGAGGCGAAGGAATGGCAAAGGAAAAGTTTGAACGTAAAAAACCCCATGTAAATATTGGCACCATTGGTCATATCGATCACGGGAAAACGACGTTGACCGCAGCAATCACCCAGGTGCTGGCCACCAAGGGGTACGCCAAGAAGACCGATTTCAGCGAGATCGACAAGGCCCCGGAGGAGAAGGAACGCGGTATCACCATCGCCACCGCCCATGTTGAGTATGAGACGGATAATCGGCATTATGCGCATGTGGACTGCCCGGGCCATGCAGACTATATCAAGAATATGATCACCGGCGCTGCCCAGATGGATGGGGCGATTCTGGTGGTGGGTGCGGATGACGGACCGATGCCGCAGACCAGGGAGCACATTCTGCTGGCTCGTCAGGTTGGTGTGCCGGCGATCGTCGTGTTTCTGAACAAGTGTGATATGGTAGACGATGTCGAGCTGATTGAGCTGGTTGACATGGAGTTGCGCGAGCTGCTGAGCAAGTATGAATTTCCCGGCGATGACACCCCGATCATCCAGGGCAGTGCCCTGAAGGCGCTGGAGAATCCTGCTGATCCGGAGGCGTCCAAATGCATCTGGGATCTGATGGCAGCGGTGGATTCGTTTGTGCCGCAGCCTGAGCGCGACATCGACAAGCCGTTTCTGATGCCGGTGGAGGACGTTTTTTCCATTTCCGGTCGTGGCACGGTGGCCACCGGGCGTATCGAGCGTGGTATCGTGAAGGTAGGCGATGAGGTGGAGATAGTCGGTATTCGGACCACCCAGAAGACGACAGTGACCGGCGTAGAGATGTTCAGGAAGATCCTGGACCAGGGTCAGGCCGGTGATAACGTTGGTATCCTGCTGCGCGGCACCAAGCGTGAGGATATTGAGCGCGGGCAGGTGCTGGCGGCGCCGAAGAGCATCACCCCGCATGTGAAATTCAAGGCGGAGTGCTACATTCTGACCAAGGAAGAGGGTGGCCGCCACACGCCGTTTTTTAATGGCTACCGACCCCAGTTTTATTTTCGGACCACGGACGTGACGGGCATCGTCACCCTGCCAGAGGGGGTGGAGATGGTCATGCCTGGTGACAACGTGACGATAGACGGCGCCTTGATTACGCCGATCGCCATGGAGGCGGGTCTCCGCTTTGCCATTCGCGAGGGTGGCCGCACGGTGGGCGCCGGTGTCATTAACGAGATAATCGAATAAGGATAGACAATGATCCAGACACAGAAAATTCGTATCAGGCTGAAAGGCTATGATCATAAACTGCTCGACCAGTCGACCCATGAGATCGTCGATACGGCAAAGAGAACCGGTGCCATCGTTGCCGGCCCCATTCCCCTGCCGACCTCTGTCAATAAATATTGTGTTCTCCGTTCGCCTCATGTCGATAAAAAATCCCGTGAAGCCTTTGAGATGAGAACCCACCGGCGATTGCTTGATATCCTTGAGCCTACCCAGCAAACCATTGACGCCTTGATGAAGTTGGAACTGTCGGCCGGGGTTGATGTGGAGATTAAGCTGTAAGGGTGATTGAGGCCAGGCAGTCGAGAGTGACGATTGGGTCTTGCTAACCCTGGAATCATCTATGTGCATCTGCCCCGTATGAACCATGCTGCATCAGGATATGGACCGGGAAGTGAGCAAATAGCGCATTGCTGGTCGTACCTGCTAGTTGGCATTTGAATCAACGGCGGAAATAAACAAGGATAGGAATTATGCCTACGACACTTGGAATATTAGGAAAAAAAATCGGGATGACCCGAATCTTCACGGAGATGGGAGCGGCTGTCGGCGTTACTGTCGTCGAGGCAGGGCCATGTGTTGTCCTTCAGAAAAAAACCATTGCAAAGGAAGGATATAACGCCATTCAGGTCGGTTTTCAGCCGAAAAAGGAAAGTCGGGTTACCAAACCTCTGGCCGGGCACTGCAAAAATGCCGGACAGGTTGGATATTATCATATTAAGGAATTTCGCATTGATGATCCTGATAAATATGAGCTTGGTCAGCAAATAGGTGTTGGTGACCTTTTCAAGATTGGCGATATCGTTGATGTCAGTGGACGGGTAAAAGGGCGGGGTTTTCAGGGCGTCGTCAAACGGCATGGCTTCAAGGGTGGACGGAAGACCCATGGCTCCATGTTTCATCGGGCACCGGGATCGATCGGCTGCAGCGCATGGCCCAGCAAGGTCATCAAGGGGAAAAAGCTGCCTGGCCGCATGGGAAATAACATGATCACGAAGAAAAATATGATGATCGTCGATATTCGTGCTGACGAGAACGTCATGGTGATCAAAGGCTCCCTTCCGGGCACAGCAAAAGAATTGCTGCAAATTTTTTCAAAGTAATTACCAAAGAGGTGCCGGAACATGGCAGTAACAGGCGTGGTTAACATAAAGAATGAAAAAGTCGGCGATATCGAGCTCAATGATGCGCTTTTCGCCGTAGAAGTTAAACCGTATATTCTGCACGATATTGTCAGGATGCAGCTTGCTAATCGTCGAGCCGGTACAGCGTGCACAAAAACCCGCGGCGAAGTGCAGGGCAGTAAGGCGAAACCGTGGCGTCAGAAAGGAACCGGGCGAGCTCGTTCCGGCAGTCGTCGCTCGCCGGTCTGGCGCGGAGGTGGAACGGTTTTTGGACCCAAGCCACGTGATTACAGCTACAAACTGCCGAAAAAGGTGCGCAAACTCGGAATGCGGATGGCTCTGAGTTCACGCTTTTCAGAAAATCGCCTTGTCGTTCTTGATAATTTTGAACTGGAAGAGATCAAAAGCAAAAAATTTGCCGCCATTATGGCGCAACTCAATATGGACAATGCGTTGATCGTCATCCCCGATCATGATGAAAAGTTGGAAAAATCATCGCGGAATGTTGTTGGCTACAAGGTGATGCCAACTGCGGGAATTAATGTCTATGACATACTTCTGCATAAAAATGTAATATTACTGCAGTCATGTATTGGCCAGCTTGAAGAGAGGTTGCTTTCATGATCACTATTTATGATGTTGTGAAAAAACCTTGCCTTACTGAAAAAGGCATGACTTTGCAGGAAAAAAACAACCAGGTCGTCATGAAGGTACACCCTGACGCGAACAAAATTGAAATTAAAAAAGCGGTTGAACTGCTCTTTAATGTCAAGGTTGCCCATGTACGTACTGCAAACATGCACGGTAAAAAGAAACGTATCGGCTTGCATTTCGGACAGAGGTCTGATTGGAAAAAGGCAATCGTTACCTTGGCTGAAGGACACAAGATTGATTTCTTGGAACAGCTGTAATCAGATGTTCATGCAAATCGTTTAAATACATTATCGGGGAAAGAAATGGCAACAACGAAGACCTATAAACCGACATCACCGGGAAGAAGAAACTATGTTTCGCTTGTCAATCCGGAACTGTCTAAGTCCGGGCCTGAAGGTAGCCTGGTAAAACCGTTGCAGAAAAGTGGTGGCCGTAACAATTATGGACGTGTTACAGCCAGGCATATAGGTGGAGGCCATAAGCGTAAATACCGGATCATCGACTTCAAACGTGATAAGGTGAATATCCCGGCAAAGGTCGCTGCTATCGAATATGATCCGAACAGGTCAGCAAACATCGCCCTGCTCTTTTATGCAGATGGTGAGAAGAGATATATCCTCTCACCCCTCGGCATCAAGGTCGGTGATGTGGTTGAGGCTGGTGAAAAGGTGGATATCAAGGTCGGTAACTGTCTTCCCATGGCCAATATCCCCCTGGGCAGCATTATTCACAATGTCGAGATGCGCATCGGCAAAGGGGCACAGATGGTACGCAGTGCCGGAGCTGCTGCACAATTGATGGCCAAGGAGGGTGACCACGTACTGGTTAAGCTTCCTTCCGGTGAGGTTCGCAAATTTCATCGTCTCTGTCGTGCCTGTATAGGTCAGATCGGCAATATTGAGCATGAGAGCGAGAAAGCCGGTAAGGCAGGACGCAATCGCTGGAAAGGATTGCGTCCGAAAGTCCGCGGTGTGGCCATGAACCCGCACGATCATCCCATGGGTGGTGGTGAAGGCAAGAGTTCAGGTGGTCGTCATCCCTGTACTCCGTGGGGTATTCCGACAAAGGGATACAAGACTCGGAAACGGAAGCCATCTGATAAAGATATTGTCAAGAAACGGTCTTAATGAGGGAGAAGAATCGTGCCGCGATCAATTAAAAAGGGTCCTTTTGTAGACGACCATTTGATGAAAAAAGTTGAAAACGCAAAGGAAACCGGATCACGCAAGGTTATTAAAACCTGGTCCAGGCGTTCGGATATCCTTCCTGAAATGGTAGGTCTGACTTTTGCCGTCCATAACGGGAAAAAATTTGTTCCTGTTTTTGTCACGGAAAACATGGTTGGACACAAGCTGGGTGAGTTTTCCCCGACCCGTACTTTTTACAGCCATGCTGGTGATAGAAAAGGCAAAAAATAACCAGTGCCTTCACCGTGAAAGGAGACAATGACTGATGGAAGCAAAGGCAGTAGTAAAAAATATTCGCATCTCGCCGCAAAAGGCACGGCTTGTTGCTGACATGATACGCGGTCAGCAGGTTGATGCTGCGATAAATACCCTGCGTTTTACCCCCAAAAAAGGGGCGCGGATTATTCGAAAACTCGTCGAGTCAGCAGTGGCTAATGCCAGCCAGAATGAGTCGATTGACGTTGATACACTCTATGTCAAGACGATTTATATTGATGGTGGCCCCATGCTGAAACGGATAAGACCACGGGCCATGGGCCGGGCCAGCCGTATCCTGAAAAGATCGAGTCATATTACCGTCGTTCTCGCAGAGGTGTAAGCGCCGTCTTTTTTCCCTGGGTATGGGGAGGGTGCGGTCGGTTAACCATCTCCGCAGGCAAAATTTCCCTGGCATGGCGAGATGGATAGATGTTAGAGGACAGGTGGTTTTCGGAGTGGTTATCTATCAGCTGTGGGCAGCTGCTGAGAATTAAACAAATTGTTAATGTGATGGAGGAAGGTTTTGGGCCAGAAAGTTAATCCAATAGGTTTGCGTCTTAACATCGTTCGTTCCTGGGAATCAACCTGGTATGCAGACCGTGATTATTCCAAGTATTTACTTGAAGATCAGAAGATCAGAAAGTATCTCAAGCAACGACTCTATCATGCGGGTATCTCAAAAATAAATATCGCCCGCACTGGTGAAAAACTCAAACTGAAACTCCACACAGCCCGTCCCGGCATCGTTATCGGAAAAAAAGGGGCGGAAATAGAAGCTCTGAAAAATGATCTCGACAAACTGACCAGACGTCAATGTGTCGTTGATATACAGGAAGTTCGCCGGCCGGAAGCTGACGCCCAGCTGGTCGCAGAAAACGTGGCGCTGCAGCTGGAAAGACGCGTCGCTTTCCGGCGTGCTATGAAAAAGGCGGTGAATATCGCCTTGAAGTTCGGTGCAAAAGGTATTAAGATTGCCTGCTCCGGTCGTTTGGGTGGCGCTGAAATGGCTCGTCGGGAATGGACTCGTGAAGGACGGGTGCCACTCCATACACTGCGTGCCGATATCGATTATGGTTTTGCCGAGGCGAAAACCACTTATGGTATTATCGGTGTCAAGGTCTGGATTTTCAAAGGCGAAGTCCTGGCCAACATGGATCAGACCGAGGAATAAAGTCCGGATATTTTCACCGCCGGCGCGTGGTGGATTTCGACTGGTACGGCAGACCTGAAAATTTCAATATGAAGCAGGCACAATTTTGAAGAGGATGTGCCTGATACGGTAAAGGTATCTGACAATGCTGAGTCCAAAAAAAGTCAAACATAGAAAACAGATGAAGGGGCGGATGAAAGGCACTGCACTGCGGGGCTCTACCATCGCTTTTGGAGAATATGCCCTCAAAGCCACCGAATGTGGCAGGATGACGGCTCAACAGATTGAGGCGGCCCGTATTGCCATCAACAGAACTGTCAAGCGCGGTGGGCAGATGTGGATCAGGGTCTTCCCTGATAAGCCAATTACCAAAAAACCGGCTGAAACCAGGATGGGAAAAGGCAAGGGCAGCCCCGAGTACTGGGTCGCTCCTGTCAAACCAGGTCGAATTCTCTATGAAATAACCGGAATTGAGGAAAGTGTGGCGATCAAGGCATTGACCCTGGCCGGTAATAAACTTCCTTTTGCCACCACAGTTATTTCGAAAAGGAGCAGTTTATGAAAGCCAAAGAAATCAGAAACTTCACCCTGGATGAGCTCAATGTCAAAGTGAAGGATCTTTCCGAAGAATTCAACAAACTGAAGTTTCAGCATGGATTCCGACCACTGGAAAACACCGCGAAACTGAAAGACTTGCGGAAAGATATTTCTCGGCTCAGAACGATCATTACCGAAAAGACGATTGCCCGGTAACACGTTGCGCGCAACATGGCATGCAACATTAATCACAGGAAATTCAGATGGTTGATAAAAAAGCAATAAAGAAAACAAGAATCGGCATCGTTGTCAGCGACAAAATGGATAAAAGCATTGTGGTGCGGACAGAAAGCCTGGTCCGGCATAAGCTGTACGGTAAATTTATTCGTCGTCAGGTGAAATATATGGCGGATGATCCGGATAGTCAGTGCAGCGTTGGCGATCGTGTTCTCATCGAGGAGTGTCGTCCGTTGAGTAAACGGAAACGGTGGCGCGTCAAGCAGATCGTCGAAAAAGCGATAGCCGTCTGATACGGTTGTCCTTGCTGGATGAGAATGTACTCAATAATCAATAATATCCAAACACATTTGGATAGTTGGTGAAAATATGATACAGACAGAAACTGTCCTCAATGTTGCGGACAATTCAGGTGCAAAGAAGGTGCTCTGCATCCGGGTTCTCGGCGGCACCAGAAGAAGATACGCCACTATTGGTGATGTCATCGTTGTCTCCGTCAAAGAAGCGATTCCGAATGCCAAGGTGAAGAAAGGTGATGTGATGCGCGCGGTAATTGTCCGGACAAAACGGGAAATTCGCCGTCCGGAGGACACCCGGGTCAAATTCGACGAAAATGCCGCGGTATTGCTGACCAATTCCGGTGAACCCATGGGTACCCGCATTTTTGGCCCTGTTGCCCGTGAACTGCGGACAAGGGGTTTCATGAAAATCATATCTCTCGCCCCTGAAGTTCTGTGATTTACGGAGTCGTCCGGGTCACCAGTCTGTCTGTAGAGAGAGTTAAACTAAAGAAGAGGTAGCAGCATGGCAGCAGGGAAGAATTATCTTAAACTCAATGACAAAGTTGAAGTCATTGCCGGTAAGGATAAGGGGCGTGTAGGCAAGATCACAAAGGTGTATCCTGATTCCGCCAAGGCAAAGGTAGAAAAAATCAACATGGTGAAACGCCATACCAAACCCAATGTTAAGAACCAGCAGGGTGGTATCATTGAAATGGAAGCGCCGATTCACGTTTCAAACCTGATGTTGATCTGTTCCAAGTGCGCAAAGACGGTGCGGGTGAAAAAGACTATTCTTGCGGACGGCACCAAGGTGCGTCTTTGCAAGAAATGTGGTGAATCGATAGAATCAAATGCGTAATCGCTTTGGTTTATTGGAGACAACGATGGCAACATTGAAAGAATTTTATGAAAAAGAATGTATCCCCATGCTCGTTAAGGAGTTTGGATACAAAAATATGATGCAGGTTCCCCGTATTGAGAAGATCGTTCTCAATATGGGCCTGGGGGAAGCCGTGCAAAATCCGAAGATCGTTGAAAGCGCTGCCACTGAACTTACAATGATTTCCGGGCAGAAGGCAGTGGTCACCAAAGCGAGAAAATCGATTGCCACCTTCAAGCTTCGTGAAGGTATGCCGATTGGCTGTAAAGTGACACTGCGCAAGGATCGGATGTACGATTTTTACAGTAAACTGGTCCATATCGCCCTGCCACGGGTTCGCGATTTCCGGGGGATCAAGGACAGCGGATTTGATGGCCGTGGAAATTTCTCTTTCGGCATCAAGGAGCATATTATATTCCCGGAAATCGATTATGATAAAATCGATAAAATTAAAGGATTTAACATAACAATCACCACCAATGCCAAAACTGATGCGGAGAGTCGCTTTCTCCTGTCGGCGTTGGGAATGCCTTTCCGTAAATAGCACAGTTCAGGAGGAAGAGGTTGGCTAAGAAATCTTTAATATCAAAAAGCGAGCGGAAACCGAAATTTCAGGTCAGAGCCCACAATCGTTGTCCATTGTGTGGGAGGCCGCGTGCCTTTATCAGAAAGTTCGGTATTTGTCGTATATGTTTCAGAACCCTGGCATCCCGCGGCGAAATCACCGGCGTGACGAAATCGAGCTGGTAAAGAAAGAGTACGTCATTTATATGTGACTGAAAAGGAGTAGATTCATGTCAATGAGTGATACCCTGGCAGATATGCTGACCAGAATAAGAAATGCTCGAATCGTAAAATTTGCAAGCCTTGAGATGCCCGCATCGAAAGTAAAAACAGCGGTGGCAGAGATTCTGAAAAAAGAGGGATACATCGAAAATTATCAGGTTGCTGCAGACGGCAAGCAGGGGATACTGAAGATTTTCCTCAAATATGATCAGCATCGGAACTCTGTCATTTCTGGCTTGAAACGCGTCAGCAAACCAGGTTGTCGTGTTTATGTCAAAGCCGACAGGATTCCTAAGGTGATGAGTGGTCTTGGGGTAGCCGTGCTGTCAACCTCTAAAGGTATCCTCACTGACAAACAGGCACGTGAATCCGGAACCGGTGGAGAACTGCTCTTTACCGTTTGGTAGGATGACTCTCCGAGATTAGTGTGGCTCGCCTTTCAGGTGTTGCCGATTCTTATAAAGCAAGTACGTCAGTAGAAAGAGTGGAGATGACCAATGTCAAGGATTGGCAATCAGCCCATATCAGTACCAGCCGCCGTCAAGGTGGATATCAATGGTACCCATGTGAAGGTTACCGGACCCAAGGGCGTCCTGGAAAGGGAAATCCGGCCTGAAATCAGTCTTGTTCAGGAGAATGGCGTAATATCAATAAAATGTCTTGATAACAGCAAGAGAACCCGTGCATTCAGCGGTTTAACGAGAACCCTCGTCAACAATATGATTCTCGGTGCCGAGAAGATGTTTGCCAAAAAGCTCGTGATTGAAGGGGTCGGCTATAAGGCGGACATTCAGCAGAATGTCCTGACCCTGAACGTCGGCTATTCAAATCCCGTTGTTTTCCCCTTGCCCCAGGGTGTTGAAGGGAAGGTTGAAAAAACAGCCATTACCCTTGAATCGATTGACAAGGAACTGCTTGGGCTGACTGCGGCCAAGATTCGCTCGATACGTAAACCCGAACCGTACAAGGGCAAGGGAATTCGTTATGAAAATGAATATATCGCCAGGAAAGCCGGCAAATCAGCATCGAAGTAATTATCATATATATCCACAGTACAAGGTGTAAGAAATGGCAAGAACGAACAAGAAAGCAACAGCACGCGCCAAAAGGATTCAGCGGATACGGAAGAAGATATTCGGTACCCCTGAAAGACCACGTCTGCGTGTTTTTAAAAGCGCAAAGCATATTTATGCGCAAGTGATCGATGACCAGACAGGTCACACGTTATGTTCGATGTCCACCTGTGACAAGTCATATGCTGATCCGGCCGAGGGAAAAGGGAAAACCGCCAATGCCCATCAGGTCGGAGTGATGCTTGCCGCCAAAATGAAAGAGCAAGGCCTCACCAAGGTTGTTTTTGACAGGGGCGGCTATATTTATCATGGTCGGGTCAAGGCCCTCTCAGATGGGGCACGGGCTGGTGGACTTGAGTTTTAATAGGTCATAGACTTCAAAAATATCATAACAGTCCTGATTCAGGTGGGGGTGTAAGTTGTCCGATTTCAAGACCGAAAAGATGGATGATCAGCTTATTGAGAAGATCGTCTATATCAACAGGGTGGCAAAGGTTGTAAAAGGCGGCCGTCGCTTCAGTTTCAGCGCAATCGTGGTCGTCGGGGATGGTAATGGCAATGTCGGCTACGGACTTGGCAAAGCGAATCAGGTTCCTGAGGCGATCCGAAAGGGCGTGGAAAAAGCCCGCAAGGACATGAGGCCGGTTTCCATAACTGAAACGAGTATTCCCCATGAGATTAATGGAAAATTCGGCGCCGGCAAGGTTATGCTTAAACCTGCCTCTGCCGGTACCGGCGTAATCGCCGGCGGGGCTGTCCGTGCGGTGCTTGAAGCGGCAGGGGTCCAGAATATTTTGACCAAATGTCTGGGGTCGCATAATCCCCATAACCTGGTCAAGGCAACCCTTGACGGGCTGCGAAAACTGCGCAGCGTAGAAAAAGTAGCCGCCCAGCGGGGCATGACCGTCCAGCAGATCCTCGCGTAATACAGTGGCAGCAGTGATGATCCTTGCCTAAAGGATCCGAAATGCTGTTGTTTGGTTGAGAGTTTTGCCACTATGTGGCTGATTTTTTATACACGGGAAATATCATGGCGAATGAGTTGAAAATACGATTGCGAAAAAGTGTGATTGGCAGCACGGAAAATGTGCGCGCCACCGTCACTGGCTTAGGACTGACAAAAACGAACAAGACCGTTGTCCGCAAAGATACACCGCAGATTCGGGGAATGATCAGCAAGGTTGCACATCTTGTTGATGTGGAGGAAATATAATGTTGTCACTGAGCAATCTGTCACCGCAGGAAGGATCACGCAAACTGCGGAAACGTGTGGGAAGAGGGCATGGTTCAGGGCATGGCAAAACAGCCGGCCGCGGTCATAAGGGCTTTAAAGCACGTTCCGGTAGTGGCGTGAAGATGGGCTTTGAAGGTGGTCAGATGCCTTTACAGCGCCGGCTGCCGAAACGAGGTTTTACCAATATTTTCAAGGTTGTCTATGCGGTTGTTAATGTCCGCGATCTCAACAAGATGGCAGATGGTGCCCGTGTGGATCGCGACTCACTACTTGCCGCTGGCCTTATCCGCGCCACTGATCGTCACGTAAAGCTTCTCGGTGATGGCGCTGTTGAAAAGAAATTTACCGTCGCTGTTGACAGTGTCAGCCAGACTGCCCGCATCAAGATTGAGCAGGCGGGCGGGTCAATAGAAGGGTAAGGCATATCAATGGCTGGTGGACTGCAAAGCGCAGCGAATATTCCTGAGCTGAGAAGGCGGATAACATTTACTCTCCTGATGCTGGCTGTGTACCGCGCAGGTGTCCAGATTCCCACCCCGGGGATCAATGGTGAGGCCCTTGCTGCTTTTTTTGAGAAAAACGCCGGGACCCTGTTTGGGATGTTTAATATGTTTTCCGGTGGCGCATTGGAGAATTTTTCCATCTTCGCCCTCGGTATCATGCCATACATCAGTGCGTCGATCATTTTCCAGCTGCTGACCGTCGTAGTGCCGCAACTATCCGCCCTGTCGAAGGAGGGGGAGGCTGGTCGACGGAAAATTACGCAGTATACCCGGTATGCGACAGTTGGTCTGAGTATCATCCAGGGGTTGATGATCAGTATCGGCCTTGAAGGGATGGTTGCCCCGGCTGGCAGCGAGATGATTGTTATTGAACCCGGCTGGTCATTTCGCCTGATGACCATGCTGACCCTCACTTCCGGCACCGCTTTTATCATGTGGCTGGGGGAGCAGATGACGGAAAGGGGGATCGGTAACGGCATTTCGATGATTATTTTTGCAGGTATAGTTGCCCGGATGCCGGCAGCCATTGTCAATACCTTTAAAATGATCACGTCAGGTGAAATGACCCTCATATTTCTCCCGATCCTGCTTGCCATGATGGCTGCGGTCATTTATTTCATTATATTTGCAGAAACGGCTCAGCGTCGCATCCCTATTCAATATGCAAAAAGGATGGTCGGTCGGCAGCTCTATGGCGGTCAACGTTCCCATCTTCCATTGAAAATCAATATTCCCGGTGTTATTCCGCCAATTTTTGCCTCATCAATTATGATGTTTCCAGCAACCATCGGCGGGTTCATACAAATAGACTGGGTGCAGCAGCTGACTTCGGTTCTCGCTTGGGGAAGTCCATTGCACAACGTGCTGTATGTTGGGTTGATCGTCTTTTTTTGTTTTTTTTATACCGCGGTAACTTTCAATCCAGTTGATGTTTCCGAGAATCTGAAAAAAAACGGGGGATTTGTTCCCGGTGTCCGGCCAGGCAAAAAAACTGCTGAATTTCTTGACAGGGTCATAACCCGTCTGACCGTCATCGGTGCCATTTATATCAGTGCAGTGTGCGTGTTGCCGACCATGCTGGTTGACCAAATGAATGTTCCTTTTTATTTCGGCGGTACAGCGTTGTTGATTGTTGTCGGAGTTGCCATTGACACCCTCTCGCAAATCGAATCACACGCCATTTCCCGGAATTATGATGGTTTTCTCAAGTCGGGCCGGATAAAGGGACGGAGGTAGTACCCTTATCTCATGGCAGCACGGATCATCCTGAAAACTCCATCAGAATTGAGGATCATGGAGGAGGCAAACCAGGTTGTTGCCGGCGCCCTCCAGATGCTGCGTGAGCATGTTCGGCCAGGAGTGAACACCTTGACGCTGGATCAGCTCGCCGAGCAGTATGCTGTTACGAGAGGAGCAAAACCAGCATTCAAAGGCTATCGTGGCTTCCCTGGTAGTTTGTGTGTTTCCCTCAATGACCAGGTGGTGCATGGGATTCCCTCAAAAAAGGTTATTTTGCGCGACGGCGATATTATCAGCATTGATTTTGGTGTTCTCTATAACGGGTACTACGGTGATGCAGCTGTCACCCTGCCAGTCGGATCTGTCAACGCAGAAGCAAGCGCCCTTCTCCAGATAACAGAGGATTCGCTAACAAAGGCTATTGAACAGGTAAAAATTGGCAACCGAATAGCAGACATCTCCCGGGCCGTACAGGAGCATGTAGAAGAGAAGGGCTATTCTGTGGTTCGGCAGTTTGTCGGTCATGGTATTGGACAAGCGTTGCATGAACCACCTGAAATACCGAACTATTTCCGTTCAGGGCCCAGCCCGAAACTCCTGGAGGGAATGGTGCTCGCCATTGAGCCGATGGTGAATATCGGCGGTGCTGAGGTTAAAATTCTCCATGACGGCTGGACCGTTGTGACCAAGGACCACAGTCTTTCCGCTCATTTTGAGCATTCGGTCGCCGTCACCGCCGATGGTCCTTTGGTGTTGAGCAGGCCACGAAAAGATTGCTGATGAGGCCAATGAAAATTGTAGCGCAAACCGACGTAGTGTGCTAATATATATAATTCATTTTTCGGCTCTGTGAGAACGGGGCCGGTTTTTTGTCAGTAAACCCGGTGGGATTTCAAGAAGGAATGCAAGATATATGGCAAAGGAAGAGGCCATTACAGTCGAAGGAACCATCATCGAGCCGTTGCCGAATGCGATGTTCAGGGTTGAGCTCGACAATGGCCATAAAATTTTGGCCCATATTTCCGGTAAGATGAGAATGCATTTTATAAAAATATTGCCTGGGGATCGTGTTACCGTCGAACTCTCACCCTATGACCTTAGTAGAGGGCGGGTAACCTTCAGGGCAAAGAACCAAAAAAAGAAATGATTTCAGGATACGACAATGAAAGTACGTGCATCGGTTAAAAAGATATGCAGTGATTGTAAGGTCTTTAAACGCAAGGGAGTTGTGCGGGTTTCTTGTAAGGTGAAGAAGCATAAACAACGGCAGGGTTAATTGAAAGGATTATGAGGAGGTAGACCTTGGCTCGCATAGCAGGTGTAGATTTGCCCAAAAACAAGCATATGGAAATCGCCCTGACCTATATCTACGGAATAGGAAAAACGACTTCCAGAAAAATCCTCGATGAGGCCGAAATAAGCTATACATTCAACAGTGACGATCTGACCGACGATGAAGCGGTAAAGATCAGAAAGATCATTGATGGATCATATGCAGTGGAAGGTGATAAACGTCGGGAGGTTTCCCTTGACGTCAAGCGCCTCATGGATCTCGGGTGTTATCGCGGATTGCGGCACAGAAGGGGACTTCCCTGTCGTGGACAACGCACAAAAACCAACGCTCGGACTCGCAAGGGACCGCGACGTATCGCCGGTGCGCGTAAGAAATAGTTTTTGATTACGAGATCATCAACGGACCTGAACAGGAGAATTCAATGGCCAGTCCGAAAAAGAAAGTAAAACGCAAAGAAAAGAAAAACGTGCCAGAGGGCGTCGTTCATATCAAGTCCACGTTTAATAATACCTTGATATCGATTACTGATAAGCAGGGTAATGTCGTCTCCTGGTCAAGTTCCGGTGTTCTGGGTTTTAAAGGTTCACGGAAAAGTACCCCTTTTGCGGCCCAAAATGCCGTAGAGGCTGCTGCTAAAGTAGCCATGGAACAGGGAATGCGAAAGGTTGAGGTCAAGGTGAAGGGGCCAGGACCAGGGCGTGAGGCAGCTATCCGCGCTTTGCAGGTGGTTGGTTTTGAAGTGAGTCGAATCTCTGATGTTACTCCAGTGCCGCATAATGGCTGTAAACCGCCAAAAAGACGACGAGTTTAGTTGTATTTTTACACATATTGACACCAGAACGTTATTGAACGTGAAATAACGGAGGTATACATTGGCTAGATATCGAGGCGCAGTATGTCGGCAATGCCGACGCGAGAAATTGAAGCTTTTCCTAAAGGGTGACAGGTGCTATTCAGATAAATGCTCTTTTGAAAAGAGGGCATTTCCTCCGGGGCAGCATGGGCAGTCCCGTTTGCGAAAGGTTTCTGATTATTCCATTCAGCTGCGGGAAAAACAGAAAGTTCGCCGTATATACGGCATGCTTGAAGGTCAGTTTCGTCGTTATTTTCAGATTGCCGAATCTTCGAAAGGTGTCACTGGTGAGAACCTGTTGATGCTGCTCGAAAGACGTCTTGATAACGCGATATTTCGTCTTGGTTTCGCATCATCTCGGACCCAGGCCCGTCAGCTTGTCAAGCATAATCATATTTTGGTCAATGGTAAAAAAGTCAACATCCCGTCGTTTCTTGTTTCCCTAAATGATGTCATCTCAGTACGGGAAAAAAGCAAAAAAGTAGAATCAATAATTGACAGCGTTGAATCGGTTGCTCGTCGTGGCGTACCTTCGTGGTTGGAGCTGGAACAGACGACCCTTACTGGAAAAGTCAAGGGATTACCTGTCCGCGAAGAAATTACCATGCCGATTCAGGAACAGTTGATTGTCGAGCTTTACTCCAAGTAGTTTCCGTCCTGGCCATTTTTAGCAGGAAAACGTTGATTTTACAGCAAGAGAAAGACGATGGCAAATGAGGAAACTTTGACACAAGAGTTATCACCATTTTATCGAAACTGGCATGATCTCATCACTCCCAATCCACTGGAGGTTGATCATGAAACCCATACAGCAAGTTATGGAAAATTTGTCTGTCATCCATTGGAGCGTGGATTTGCCACCACCATCGGCAACGGTCTTCGCCGTATTCTGTTGTCCTCGGTGCAGGGAGCTGCCATAACATCTGTCAAAATTGATGGTGCCCTCCATGAGTTTTCTACTCTTCCGGGAATCCTTGAGGATGTCACGGAAATCATTCTGAACCTCAAAGAGGTTCGGTTGAAGCTTTTTGTCAATGATTCTGCCATTGTTCGTATTGAAAAACGCGAAAAAGGCAATGTCACGGCAGCTGATATCATCGGTGGCGCTGCAGTTGAGGTGATGAATCCGGAAAAGCATATCTGCACCCTAACCGGTGACGCCCCTTTTGTCGCAGAGCTTGAGGTCAAATGGGGCAAGGGGTACTCGCCTGCAGAAAAAAACAAGAACGAAGAGCAGACTGTCGGTGTTATTCCCATTGATGCAATTTTCACTCCGATCAAGAATGTGAAGGTTGTTGTCAGTCAGGCCCGTGTCGGGCAGCGCACCGATTACGACAAGCTGACCTTGGAGATTCTCACCGATGGCAGTGTCAAACCTGAAAACGCCCTTGCCTATGCGGCCAAAATTCTCAAGGAGCAGATGAACGTCTTCATCAATTTTGATGAAGACCAGGTTGAGCGCGCCGAGGACGAAAAGGTCGTTATCCGTGAAGATCGGGAAATGAACCCGCATCTGTCCAAGAGTGTCGAAGATCTTGAGCTGTCTGTCCGGTCTGCAAACTGCCTCCGTAACGCCCAGATTTGTTACATCGGTGAACTTGTCCAGAAAACAGAGGCGGAAATGCTCAAGACGAAGAATTTTGGTCGCAAGTCGTTGAATGAAATCAAACAGCTTCTGTCCCAGATGGATTTGTCGCTTGGCATGAAGATAGATAATTGGGAACCGCCGGTGTCATCCCTATCCGATGAATCGGTTGAAGAAAGAGGGTAAAAATGAATCACAGAAAGACAGGAAGACGACTTGGTCGATCCTCAGCCCATCGTCGCGCCATGGTGCGCAATATGGTAACATCACTGCTGGATCATGAACGGATTGTGACAACGACTCCCAAGGCAAAGGAGGTCCGTAAGGTTGCAGACAAAATGATTACCCTGGCCAAACGTGGTGATCTGCATGCCCGCCGGCAGGCATTGGCCTTTGTTCAGGATCCTCGAGTGGTTGCCAAGCTGTTTGACAAGCTCGGCAATGAATATCGTGATCGCAACGGTGGGTACACCCGGATCATTCAAACCGGGAACCGCTATGGCGATGCAGCGCCGATGGCTATCCTTGAGCTGGTCAATTATCAGCAGAACACTGCTGCCCAGAACGAATAACTCTTTCGTTTCATACATCATGAGAAAAACCCGGCCGACTGTCATGTCTGCCGGGTTTTTTTGTGGGTGCGCGGAAGGGTCCGGAATTTTTTGCACTTTTGGCTTGACGGTATCGTTGCCGTCAATAGACGGTCAGGGTGTAGAGCCGATGATGATGGTATTCCGGCCATTCTGCTTTTTTTTCTTGTGATCCCTCCACATAGATGGCTTGGGCGGCAATAAGCTCTTGCGGATAGCTGCCGCCCAGCAGTGCCTGTTTTTCCTCACTGCTCTGCGGGACTCGGACAATCAGGCAATCTCCTTTGTCGTTGAAGAGACTCTGCACCGCCGATGTCATCAGGTCAATCGTTTGCCATCGGGTAGCGGTGGTGAGCCCTCCTTTGCTTTCTTCCTCACTGATAAAGAGATACCATTTCTCTTTGATTTTACGGATAGAGAATTTTTTCATGAATTCCAGTGCTTTGTCCTGGTTTATGATCAGAGGGGTACATGCGGACGCCGTCCCTGGCATGGTTCTTTCGGGAATAATGTCATCATGACAGCTGGCAATGCCGGAGCCGCTTGGAAAAGCGGCAACGGATGCTGGCAGCGCAGCAGAATACAGGGTCAGGATGACGGCGGCCAAAAGAGGGGAAAAACGTGTCATTGGTGAATCCTTACCTTTAGCGGAAAATGAGGTGACTGGCCAGCAGTGGTGGATGCTGCCATGTTTTTTATGTGCTACACGAAGGATACGAGAAAGTCAAACGCGATGAGCTGACCACGGCATGATCCAATAAAAAAAGGAGCAGGCGGATAATCCGCCTGCTCCAGGTTGCTACCGGGAAATATCCCGGAATGATTTACGGAAGAACGACCTGCAGATCGCCGTCATCAGCGACGGTGTATGTGGTCTGACTGTAGTCGGCGGCCATAACTTTGACTGAGATGTCGTAGGTCTTGCCGCCGAGGGTGTAGGTGTGGGGCACACCTGCCGCCAGCTGCGCCGGGGTTACCTGGCTGGATTTCCGATCGCCCCAGTAGATATAGGCGCGGATGATGCCAGCGTCGAGAGCCGAGCCGGTCAGGGTTACTGTCTTTCCTGCCACCGCACTTGTAAAACCGGCATCGAGTACTTCCGGTTCGACGATTTGGGCCGTTGCAGTGACCTCCGCCTCGTAACATTCATCGGTGACTGAGTCACAGGCGATGACGCTTGCGGTGTAGTCAGCTGCCGCCGGGTAGGTAACCGTGGCGATGGCACCGTTGACGACCACTGCAGCACCTGCATCACCGGCATCAAAGGTAAATTCGCAGCCGTTGGGACAGGTCGTTCTGCTGGCATTCAACTCAACCTCGAGATTGGTCGTCATGCTTGACAGGGCGCTCAGGAATGGCGTGAACGACGGTCTGATCCAGGGGTTCTCGGTTGAGAAGCCCCAGCTGGCATGGCAGGAGTTCGAGGCACAGCTACCCGCTGCCCCCATCGGGCCCGGGGTATAGGTGAAGGTAGAGACAACGCCGTTTTTGTCGAGCGGTTGACCCGCGTCGGAGACGGTCGTGAAGTCGATGTTGCCGGCGCCGGTGGCGCTGTAATGGCAATTGCTGCACTTGCCGTAACCGGCTGCGACATGGCGGTTATGGACGGAGTTGACCCTGGTGTTGAGGTAATCAACAAACTCGGCGCGGGTGCTGACAACGCCGGCCTGGGTGGTCTGGATCGGGACCCGCAGGGTGTTCTCCCACAGGGCCTCGGAGATATCCATATCACGCAGGGTGGTGCCAGCAGACACATTGAGGGCAATGGACCGGGCGTTCCCCTGGGAGGCTTTGGCAAACAGGGTCGGATGGAAATCCGATGCTACCCCCCCGGCTTCGGTGGTGTTGACCTTGGTGAATGGGGTGCGGTCTGCACTTGCGTAGGAGATAGTCAGATCACGCGGCTTGACGGCATAGGAGCCGTTGTAAAAGCCTTTGTCCGCACCGTGACAATCGGTGCATCCACCTTTACCCCAGGCCTCTGCCGCAGGCGAGACGTTGTGGTTGACCTTGAACATGACACCCATGAAGGAGAGCTGCAGATTGGCCCCGGTTACATCAATGCCCACGGTGGGCAGGTAACTCAACAGGGCGGCACGCTGGTCGGCAACCTCGGTCGCATCAATCACACCGTCCTGGGTCATGGCGGAAATGCCAGCCGCGGCCATGGCGTCACGGACATGGGTCGGATTGACCTGATCCATGCCACCCATCTGGCCGTCGGCGTTGATGTCCACGGCAGTATCATTCTTATCGCGCCAGAACATGGAAATAAGAGAGTTGGTCTTGATCAGCTTGCCACCCTGCCAGGCCAGGGCCAGGTTGTTTTCCATGGAGCGTTCGACATAGAGATTCTCGTGGTCGGTGACCCGGCCTTCGGCATCAGGTCCGGAGAGATCAACCATGGCGCCGCCGGTGCCCCATTCGTAGAGTGAGCCGTGGGTGTCGCCACCCTCGGCCGCGGTCGGTCCATGGCCGAGTTTGCGAACATGGCAGGTGGAGCACTCCAGGATGTCGAGATGGCTGGCATTGCGGGTGCCGTCAACGCCGGTTTGCAGGATCAGGGAGGTCAAACCCAGTGCAGCATGTTTCGGGGTCGGGTCAATTGCACCGTAATTTTCACCGTTGGGGGTGGCAGAGTGACAATCCTGGCAGTTCTTCATGGAGTTGTCATTCTTGTTCCACAGCGAGCTGTAGGGGGCATTGCCCTTGGCCGGATCATGACCGGTAAAGGTCGAGCTTGATTTGCCGTCGAGGAATTTCAGGTCGTCATACTGGCGCCAGGCGCCGCCACCGTAAACCGAGTCATCTTTTTTCGCATGACAGCTGACGCATTCGAGGGCGCCATGGACATCGGCCTCATAGGGGACGCCCCAGGAGTCGCCGCGCTTTTTCCAGTCAACGGCATGCATGTCGGCATGGCAGTTGGCGCAGTTTTCACTGGGGATGCCGTGCAGGTGAGAACCGGCCACACCGAGGGTCAGGTTGCCGCTGGAGATGCCGACCATGGCCGGGTCATAGGCAACGGTGGTGCCGCTGATGGGGGTGCCGATCTCAGCGCCGACCACGCGGGAGGCATCGAATTTGCCCTTGCGGATCGCCTCATTGCGTTCTTTATAGGCATAGCCTTCCATGTGGCACATGAGACAGTCCATCTCAAGGACACCGGTTTGTGAATAATCCTGAGCAATGGCTTCGCCGAGAATGCCGTCGTTGTCCTCGTCATACTGATCGATGAAGAAGTTGAAGGAGTTGATGGTGTTGGGGAGGCTGGCTGTGCGCAACTCCTGGCGCGGATCGTTCGGCGTGCAGGTGAAATAATGGGTCTCGGTGTTGTACTGATAGGTGCCGCAGTATCCTTCGACATCCGTGGATGTACAGGGCTGACCGGCCATTCCGCTGTTGTTGGTGTAGGTCACACCACGGTAGACCTGTTCGCTTTGGCAGGTTCCGTTTGACAGCGACGTGCCCGGGGCAACGGGCAGATATTGCATGGCGCCGCCGCCGACATGGCATTCGGCGCAGTCGCGCATCTGACCGGCGGCGGTCATGTCGGCTTTTTTCACGAAGGCGTCGAGATCGGCCGGCACGGCAGGATCGCCAAAACTGAAGAGGGTGTTGAAGTCGACCGCGGCCTTGAGGCGCGGTTTGATCGGGTTGGTCGCCTTGACATAGGTGGAAACACCACCTGCATCAAGCCTGCTGCCGTATTCATCCACCAGGGTGTCAACGCCGGCGGTATAGATGCTGTCGCCGTCATTATCTTCAAAATAGCCCATGGTGGTTGCGCTGTCCGCATTAAAGTTGACCTGGGCGCTGTTGGCAAAGAACCTCGACAACTGTCGAGCAGAGGGGGGTCACCACTTGCCGACGTGGCCGGGGGACTGAACCCACGGTTTACCCTTGGTGGCGATGGAGTTCCAGTTGCCCATGGTCCAGGCGTTCCAGCCTGAGATCTCGTTGGCACCGAGTTGGGCATGGTAGGAATGGCGCTCAATTGCCTGGTAATCATGACAACCGACCGCACCACAGGTCTTCTGGGCACTGAAGGCCGGGGCGGCGGCAGGAGGCGCATCCGCGACACCATCGCCATTGGTGTCGATCGCCGCAATAGCGTTACCTGAAGCATCGCGCAGGGTGACATTGTTGTGAGAAAAGGACTGCGCCTGGGAGGCGGCAAGCAGCAGGGCTGCAGCAGTCAGCGATGTGACCAGCACTCCTCGTTGATACCTTTTTTTCATTTTTCACTCCTTTCGTTACGTCGAGTTAACATCTTCACTGTTTTTTGCCGGCTCGCCTCAGCGGTTTGGGGGAACCGTCTCTCTCTATCAGGGAATCCGGCAAAGTCACTACCTGTAACACGCGCACACAGTTGGGGAACTGTGCCCAAGTCATTTAGCATTGATCGTGCCTTGTTGTTCCTTGGGTCGCGTTATTTTTTAGATACGAGTTCCTTTCCGGCGCTAACTGGCTTTATTTAAAGATGTTTTTTTTCTGGCAGGATCGGCAAAGAGCTCGCCATTCATAAAAAGCAGGGAGAAAGGAGACATTTGTTGATCCTGGAGGTATGGGTGAAAAGGCTCAACTGTTGGGGTGAATTGCCCAGCGCTGGGTGAAAGGGGTGAAGTGAGGAAAAAAAGAGGGGAAAGAAGAACACGGCAGGGGGGTGAGAAGTATTCTCGCTCCCCCTGCAACGGTCACACGGCGGGTTTATCGCTGGCTGCGGCCGTGGCGGCCCATGTAGAGATTCATGCGGTAACGTTTTGTCTCGGCAAGGAATCGACTGTAATCATTGAGGAGTTCCCGGCGTTTATCCTCCTTTTTGGTATCCGCTATTTTTTCCAGGAAGTCGGCCACGGTCGGTTCCACCACCTCCTGCTGGTAGCGGGCCAATTCGGCGTCGGCTGCGGTGAAAAAACCGTCGATCAGGGCCGGGGCATGGCACTGGTTGCACGCAGCCTTCATGTTGGTGCGGAGGTTGTCGGCCCTGCTCGCCTGGGGCGCCATCGGTGAGGTGAGATCCCTGGGCAGATTCCAGGCCGGGTTGTGGCGGGTCTGCTGGCCCTGGCCGGAACCGCTCAGGTGGCAGAAGGCGCAGGTGGGAAAGCCCATCTCTTTGCCGGTGAGGAAAAAGCCGAGCCGGTCAAGCTGGTCTTTGGCGGCCAGGGTTTCATACCCCACTCCGTGCAGCGATGAACGGTAGATCTCTCCTTCCGGATAGTTGGCGCCGTCGTGACAGCGCAGACAGGTTTCCGGCTGGCGGGCGCCGGCCGCGGAAAAGCCATGGCCAAGGTGGCAGGCCCGACAGGTGCCGTTGACGCCGTCCGGGTTGTCGCGGCCAACGCCGCTGTTGGGCCAGGTGGCCGGGTCAGGTCGGTTCTGCTCATCAAAGGTAACCTTCACCCCGTGGCAGCCGCCGCACTGGCGGAAATTGTCATCCTTATACAAGGAAACAACCGGATAACGAGGGTTGTTTTCCTTCATCTCCTCCAGGAGTTCAAGGGAAAGGGCGTGGCCGCTGGAGATGAAGTCGAGATACTGCCCTTTATGACACTTGGCGCAAACCGCCGGACTGACCACCGCGGAGATGTAGAACTTTTCACCGTGGAGCACGGTCCCCGTTTTTCCTTTGGCCGCTTCGTGGCATTCGTTGCAGCCCACTCCGACCCGGGCATGGCTGCTGTTAAGCCACTGCTCGAAAATGGCCGGGGTGTCGTCCTGATGACACTCGATGCAGTGGGCGCTCTTGTTGAGGAGTTTGGCCGGGTCCTTGTGTTTGATGGCGGATTCGGCCTGGGGTGAAAATGCGGCAACCCCGAAAAAGAGTGCGGCAAGGGCAACGGTGCGTGTTGCATGGGTCATGGGTGGTTTCTCCTCTTTTCCGTAAAATGGTTCGGTTGATGACGGTTGACTGATCCGGCACTGCCTGGCAGGTAGGCAATCAGCGGTGCTTATTATGCAACAAGCGGACCCCTTTCTATGCCTGTCCGGATTTTTTGGTAAAGGGCCTCTTCTGAGCGACAGAAAAACGGTCAGATGATGGGTAGTTTAACCCATAGGATTACAGTATGTCGGGTTGGGGTGGAAAGTGAAGAAATATTCACTGATGGGGGATCCCACCCACTTGGGGAGAGGGTGGCGGCGGGGGTGGGCGAATTGCCCCTGTTCCGATTCGATGGTCCTGCCTGCCAAGGGGCACTGTTGCCCGATTGTTTGCGTGTGATGCTGCTGGCGTGCTATTTGCTTGATTAAACCACCATTGTCTGTCCGCCCTCCAGAAGCCCTGCATGGCAAACGTTTCTTTTTGCGATACCGACAAAAAACTGGGTGCAAAGAATGGTAACTGAGGCTAGGGTGGAGGCGGGCAAATGAAACGGGGTGTCGCCTGACGGCAGGCATCTCAGAAGCAGGATACGTAACGATAAGGACATTCTATGAACATTTTTTTCAATCATGGCAGGGTGGTGCGCATCTCGATGGTGCTGTTTTTTCTGTTTTTTGCATCCTTTTCCTGGGCCGCGGAGGAGGCCAAAAAGGATGAGGTCGTTGCCAGGGTGAACGACCAACCGGTTATGCGCAAGGATTTTGATGCGGCGGTCAATTCCGCCAAGCAGGAGTTTGCCGGGATCGGCTGGCAGGAAGGGGACGCGGCCCAGTTGGAGAAACTGCACAACATGGCCCTGGACCGTCTCATCGATCTGGAGTTGCTCTATCAGGCCAGCAAGAAAGAAGGGATCACGGTCGATAGTGCGGAGGTGGACGAACAACTGGCGGGCTTCAAGAAACAATTTCCCTCGGATGAGGAATTCGCCAAGTTCATGCAGACCAATGAGCTGACCGAGAAAATCATGAAAGAGCAGCTGTCCCGGCGCATGGCCCTGGAGGGCTTGCAGAAGAAGCTGCGCGAGGATTTCACCGCCAAGGCCCAGGTTGGTGATGAGGAGATCCGCAAGTTTTATGATGACAACATGGATAAGATGAAGGAGCCGGAAAAGGTGCGTGCCAGTCACATTCTCGTCACCGTTGCCGAAAATGCCGATGAGAAGACGAAGGCGGCGGCCATGGCCAAGATCAAGGATATCCAGAAGAAAATCAAGGATGGCGGCGATTTTGCACAGCTGGCCAAGGAAAACTCGGACTGTCCGAGCAAGGAACAGGGCGGCGATCTGAACTACTTTGTCCGCGAGCAGATGGTCAAACCCTTCGCTGACGCTGCTTTTGCCACGCCGGTCGGTCAGGTGAGCGATATCGTCACCACCAATTTCGGGTATCATCTTATTAAGGTGGTGGACAAGAAGGCGGAAACGACTCTGACGTTTGACCAGGTCAAGGAGAAAATCAAGACCTTTCTGTCACAGCAGGAGCTTGATGTCATGTTTCAGAACTACATCAAGGGACTGCGCGATAAGGCGAAGATAGAGCGATTGCTGGCGGCCACCAAAGAAAAATAAGGCGGGAATCGCCATCCTTGCGAACGGGCGCCGGTTTTCGGATCAGGACATCTTTCTTATTCAGAAGAAAAATATCCGCAAACCGGCACCAACCCTTAAGAGTCGCAACATGACTAAAGTGGTCTGTTACCTGGCGGCAGAGCGGCAATCCGAAAAGGTAAAGGAATTTTCTGATGGCGAAAATCAGGGTACTGCTGGTTGACGACCATGACGTGGTGCGAAGCGGCCTGAAATCCCTGCTGGGCATGGACAATGAACTTGCCATCATCGGTGAGGCGGCCAACGGCGTCGAGGCCCTGGCCAAGGTGGCGGAGCTTGGCCCCGATGTCGTGGTCATGGATATCTCCATGCCGGTGATGGATGGCATGGAGGCGGCGCGGCGGATGCGGGTCCGTCACCCTGACTGCCGTATTCTGACCCTCACCGTGCATGAGGACAAACAGTATTTCTTTGAGATGCTGGCCGCCGGCGCCAAAGGGTATATCACCAAGCAGGCGGCGGCGGAGGATCTGGTCGCCGCCATCAAGGCGGTGGCCTCCGGCAATGTTTATCTGCAGCCGGCCCTGGCCCGCTGGCTGCTCGAAGATTATCAGCGGCTCAATAAAAGCGGCAGCGCCAACGGCGAGGAGTCCATGCCGTCGGCTGATCTCGATTCGCTCAGCAGGCGGGAGTTGCAGATTCTCGAACTGGTGGCGGAGGGGCTGACCACCCCGGAGATCGCAAAAAAAATTGATCTCAGCCCGAAGACCGTTTCCCGCCATCGGGAACGAATCATGAATAAGCTTAATCTCCATTCCACCACCGAGCTGGTCAAGTTCGCCATCCGTACCGGTCTGATCGGGGTGCATTAAGGATGAATGCGTCGTAAAAAGCCGTTTTCCCCACTGAGAACACAGCGGGCAGGGGAGATGTTTTCAATGACGCTCTGGTATCTCTGATGTCTCTGTGGTTGATTGTCAGTTCATCTCCATGAAGGGATTACGGTTGCTGGCCGGAGATGGGCAGGGTTGTCGTCAACTGGCAACCGTCAACTGGCACCGTAACTTTTCCCGGGAGTTGCCTGATGCAGGATGATAAGGTGAATCGCTGCGGTATCTTTCCCTCCAGCTTTTTCCGCAGTCTGGTCTTTTTCTCCCTGGTGGCTGTTCTGGTGCTGCCCCTTTATACCTTTTTTTTCCTCTCTCCCTCGTTTGTCGATTTCATCATCAAATCCCATAAGGAACTGGCCATTGATGTTGCCGTGCACATGGAATCGAAACTTATTCCCGACGAGACTAAAAGCCTGACCCGCGACATCCTGACTCCTCTGGTTTTGCACCGGATCTCCACCACGGCGGAGGATTTCAATCTGCTCAAGGTGCGCATCATGTTTCCGGACGGCGAGATATTTTTTTCCAGCACCCCCGGCGAGGTCGGCCGGGTGATCTCGTTTGCCGAGTTCAAGCGGACGGTGGCCACCGGCCGCCCCGCGGTGCAGATGATCCGCCGGGGTGAGAAGTCGTCGGAAGGACAGGTCATGCCAGGCGACATTGTCGAGACCTATGTCCCTATTCTTCGTGATGGCAAAACCATCGGTGTCTTTGAAATCTATTACGATGTCACCCGCCAGAAGGAAGAACTGAACAGTCTGGTCCGCTCCCTCTACTGGACCCTCTTCCCCATTGCCGCCATTCTTTTCTGCGCCGTGGTGTTGAGCTGCCGGCGCGCCAACAGTAACATTGCCCGCCGGATCGTCGCGGAAGCCGAACTGATGCGGCAGGGTGAGGAGCTGAAGGAAAAAAACGCCGAGCTCACCGAGGTTATTGCGGTCTGTCGAGAACGCCAGCAACGGCTGGAGGAGGCGCAGCAGGCCCATCAGCAGGCCCAGGAGCAGATCGAGCGGGAAATGTCCAAGCGGGAAAAGATGCGGATCGATCTGCTCCGGCACATGGTGCGGGCCCAGGAGGAGGAAAGGGCGCGGATCGCCAGGGAGTTGCATGACGAGACAGCCCAGACCCTGACCGCCGCGTCTCTCAATTTCGCCACCCTGAAGAATCTGCTCGCCGCCAGTCCGGAGATGGCCGAGATTGTCGGCAACCTCCAGTTCCTCTGCAAGCAGATGCATAATGATCTGTATCGGCTGGTCCATGATCTGCGTCCGGCCCAGCTCGACGACCTCGGTCTGGTGCCCGCCCTCCGTTATCTGGCCGACGAGGGGCAGAAGGCAACCGGTCTCCGGGTTATTCTGGAAATCGGGGGAGAACCGAAAAAGCTGGAGCCCTTTGTTGAGACCATCATCTACCGCTTCGTACAGGAAGGGCTGACGAACGTTACGCGCCATGCCGGCACGGAACAGGCCGTTGTTTCCATCATCTATGAGGACAACCGGGTGATCGCCCGGGTGGAGGATCATGGCCGCGGTTTTGATCCGAGCCGGCAGCAGCAGAATGGCGGGGGGTGGGGGCTGATCGGCATCTCCGAGCGGGCCCAGTCCCTGAAAGGTGATTTCCGGATCGAGTCAGCCCCGGGCAAGGGCACGATGATCGAAATCTCCGTGCCCCTGGAAATCGCCTCCTGCCCACTTGACGCCTTGCACTGATGCCATGTTGACGAGAAAAGGACCATTTTTCTATCTGACCTGTTTTATTACCGGATTTGCCATTCTGGTTTTTGAGCTGCTTTCCTTCCGGATGCTCGCCCCCTATTTCGGTAATTCAAGCATTGTGATCGGCACCATCATCAACAGCATCCTCCTGGCCCTGGCCATCGGCTATTATCTGGGCGGTGTTATCGCGGACCGGAAAAAATCCCACAACCTCATGTATCAGGTCATTGTCGTTTCCGCCTGTTACCTCTTTTTTGTCTACCTGACCTATCCCGTCTTTCTGCGGAGCATTGCCGCCATGCCGGTGGTGACGGGTTCCCTGGTCGCCATTGTCGTTCTTTTTTTCCCGCCGATGATTCTGCTCTCCTTTGTCCCGCCCTATCTGATCAAGCTGATTTCCTCAAAGGACGATATCGGCATCAGTTCCGGCATGATTTTTTCCATCTCCACCCTGGGGTCGATTGTGGGGGGAATTGTCACCACCTTTTTTCTCATTCCCTTTATCGGCACCAAGATCAGCATGCTGGTCAGCGCCACGGTGCTGTTTCTGCTCGGGGTGGCGGGTCTGCGCAATGTTCGGCTTTTTTCCCTCGCCCTTGTCCTTGCCCTGCTTTCACCCTTTGCCCTGACCGTGCCCGGTGAATCGCAAATCGTTTATCATGACGAGTCGATCTACAACATCATCAGCGTCAAACGTGACGGCGATATCTATTATCTGAAACTCAATGACAACATCGGTCACCATTCCGTCACGATCAATGAGAAGACGGTGTTGACCGGAACCTATACGGACATGCATCTGCTTCCCTATCTTTTCGTTGATGCCGAGAGGGCGTTGGTGCTGGGCAACGGTGCCGGCAATATCATGATGCAGGTCGCCCGTTTTTCCCGGGCGGCCATCGACGGGGTGGAAATTGATCCGGATATCACCCAAGTGGGGGAAAAATATTTCGGCCTTGCCCTTGGTAACACCCGCCGGGTGTATCACGAGGACGCCAGGGTTTTTCTCAACAAAACCGGGGAGCGCTATGACGTCATCCATGTCGATCTCTTTGCCGGCAATCCCTATATTCCCTTTCATCTGGCCACCGTCGAGTTTTTCCGGATGATTGATCGGGCCCTGACCGACGATGGCGTCATCGTCGTCAATTATC
>CAZUZJ010000003.1:0-32037 GCA_964624225.1 uncultured Desulfobulbia bacterium
TTCGATTGCGGATTGCGGATTGCGGATTGCGGATTGCAACGGAAAGGGGGCTGGGTTTTCCGTTGTTTCCGCTCTCAATTCCACAATCCGAAATCCGCAATCCACAATCCACAATCCGCAATCCGAAAGGGTGGTGAATGATGCCAAACGATACCTACCCCTATTATCTGGCCAATGAGCCGGTCTTTGCCAACACCGATCTGGCGGTGGCGGACAAGTTCAGCGGTCGGATCGCCTGCCGGGTCGCCCTGGCCGACGAAACGGCGATCGACCGGGCCATTGCCCTGGCGGTGGCAGCGGAACGGCCGATGCGGGAGCTGCCCTCCCATCGCCGCCAGGAGATTCTTCGGCACTGCGTGGAGCGTTTTACCGCCAGGGCCGAGGAGCTGGCCCGTATTCTCTGCATCGAAGCGGGCAAGCCGATCCGCGACAGCCGGGGCGAGGTGGCCCGTCTCATCGAGACCTTCAGCATCGCGGCGGAAGAGGCGGTGCGCCGCGGTGGCGATTTTCTGCCCCTCGACCGCAGTCCGCGCACCGCCGGCTATCTCGCGGTGAGCAAGCGGGTGCCGGTGGGGGCCTGTTCCTTTATCTCGCCCTTCAACTTCCCCCTCAATCTGGCGGCCCACAAGATCGCCCCGGCCATTGCCGCCGGCTGCCCCTTTGTCCTCAAACCGGCGAGCCTGACTCCGGTCGGGGCGCTCCTCATCGGCGAGATTCTCGCCGAAACCGATCTGCCTGCCGGCGCCTTTTCCATTCTGCCCTGTCGTCGTGACGGCGCCCGTCTCTTTACCGAGGATGAACGGTTGAAGCTCGTCAGTTTTACCGGTTCGCCGGAGGTGGGCTGGGAGCTGAAAAAGAAGGCGGGCCGCAAGAAGGTGGTGCTGGAACTGGGCGGCAACGCCGCCTGCATTGTCGATCACGATGCCGATCTCGACGACGCGGCGGCCCGGATCATCGTCGGCGCCTTTTACCAGTCCGGTCAGAGTTGCATCAGTGTCCAGCGAATTCTGATCCATGACAAAATCTATGATGCCTTCGCGGCGCGACTGACCGCAGCCGCGGCCGCTCTTGTCATGGGCGATCCGGCCGATGAGGAGACCTTCATCGGCCCGCTGATCAGTGAGCGCGAGGCCGTCCGGCTTGAAGAATGGATAAACGAGGCGGTGGCGGCTGGCGGCCGGCTGCTCTGCGGCGGCAGGCGGCAGGGCGCTTTTCTCCCCGCAACCCTGCTTGCCGATGTGCCGCGGGATGCCAGGATCTGCCGGCAGGAGGCCTTCGGCCCGGTGGCGGTGCTTTCCCGCTTTCACTCCTTTGCCGAGGCCCTGGCCGAGGCCAACGACAGTCGCTTCGGCCTGCAGACCGGCATCTTCAGCCGCGATCTCTTCAAGGCGCTGCGCGCCTGGGATGAGCTGGAGGTGGGCGGGGTGATCATCAACGACGTTCCCTCCTGGCGGGCCGATCAGATGCCCTACGGCGGGGTGAAGGACAGCGGCCTCGGTCGGGAAGGCATCCGCTACGCCATGGAAGATATGAGCGAGATCCGCCTTATGGTTGTCAGAAATCGTTTTGAGGAGTTTTTATGAAAATCGGGATGATCGGCCTGGGCCGAATGGGAATGAACATGGTGCGCCGGCTGTTGCGAGGCGGTCAGCAGGTGGTGGCGTATAACCGCAGTCCGGACAAGACCCGCGAGATCATGGCGGAAGGGGCGGAGGGCGCCTTTTCCCTGGAGGAGCTGGTGGCGAAACTGCCGGAGCCGAAGATCGTCTGGCTCATGCTGCCGGCCGGCCAGACGGTGGACGAGCATATCGACCGGCTCCGAGCACTGCTGGTCCCCGGCGACATCATCATCGAGGGCGGCAACAGCCGCTATCAGGATGACCAGCGCCGGGCCGCGCTGCTGGAGACGGCGGGCATCCACTACCTCGATGCCGGAGTGAGCGGCGGCATCTGGGGCCTCACGGTTGGCTACTGCACCATGGTCGGCGGCGAAAAAAGGATCTTTGACTTTGTCGAACCGCTTTTCCGCACCCTCGCCCCGGCCGCCGGCTATCTCTACTGCGGACCAACCGGCGCCGGCCATTTCGTCAAGATGATCCATAACGGCATCGAATACGGTATGATGCAGGCCTATGCCGAGGGCTTTGCCCTGCTTGAGGCCTCACCCTACGGCGCCGAGCTCGATTTCAACCGGATCGCCCATCTGTGGAATCAGGGCAGCGTCATCCGTTCCTGGCTGCTGGAGCTGCTGGAAAAGGCCTTGAGCGCCGACCCGCGGCTTGTCGAGCTGCATGGTTTTGTCGAGGATTCCGGGGAGGGGCGATGGACGGTGGAGCAGGCCATCGACAGCCGGGTGCCGGCGCCGGTCATTGCCATGGCCCTTTTTCAGCGTTTCGCCTCCCGGCGGGAGGATTCCTTTGAAAACCGGGTGCTGGCCGCCCTGCGCCGGGAATTCGGCGGCCACGCAGTGCGGGAGAAGTAGATGAAAGAGGGGGAAGAATGGCCAAAAGCATTATCCTGGAACCCATCTGTGACTGCGTCACGGCCGCTGCGCTGGATCCGTGCATCATCGTCATTTTCGGCGCCTCGGGTGATCTCGCCGCCCGCAAGCTGATCCCGGCCCTCTACCGGATGTATTGCGGCAACAGCCTGCCGGAGCCGGTGGCAATCGTCGGCTGCGCCCGCAGCGCGCTGACCGATGCGAGCTTCCGCGCCCGGCTGCGGGAGAGCTGCCGGGAAGAGGGAGGTGCCGTCATGGACAGGTGGGATGACTTTGCCGGTGTCCTCTTTTATCGGCAGGTCGAGTACGGGTCACCGGAGAGTTTTCGTTCCCTGGCCGTTTTTTTGGCCGAACTCGATCAGCAGAGGGGCACGGCCGGCAACGTTCTTTTTGACCTGGCCCTGCCGCCTTCGCTCTATCCGGTGGTGGCGACCCGGCTCGGCGAGTGCGGGCTGGCCGGCCAGAATGGCAACGGCCGCGGCTGGTCACGTATCGTCGTCGAAAAACCCTTTGGCCGCGATCTCGACAGCGCCCTTGACCTTGACGTTACCCTGCGCAGCCACTTTCATGAGGAACAGATCTACCGCATCGACCACTACCTGGCCAAGGAAACGGTGCAGAATATTCTCATGTTCCGCTTTGCCAATGCCGTGTTCGAGCCGGTGTGGAACCGCGGCTATATCGACTGGGTCGGCATCATGGCCGCGGAAAAGCTGGGGGTGGAGAACCGGGCCGGTTACTATGAACAGGCCGGCGTCATCCGCGATATGTTCCAGAACCACATGCTGCAGCTCATGTCGCTGATCGCCATGGAGCCGCCTTCCCATTTCGAATCAGAGCGGGTGCGCGACGAAAAGGTCAAGGTGCTGCGCGCGGTGCGGCCGTTCAGCCGGCGGCAGGACGAGGTGGTGCTCGGCCAGTACGGTCCCGGCCGCATCGACGGCCAAGCGGTGCGCGGCTATCTGCAGGAGCCGGGGGTGGCGATCGGCTCGCTCATTCCCAGCTTTGCCCTCATGCACTTTTACGTGGAGAACTGGCGCTGGCAGGGCGTCCCTTTTTATCTGGCGTCCGGCAAACGGATGGCGCGCAAGGAAACCCGCATCGTCGTTTCCTTCAAGGAGGTCCCCCATTCCCTGTTCCGGCGGGTTATCGGCGGCGATATCGCTGCCAACCGGCTGATTTTCAGCATCTATCCTGAGGAGGGAATCACTCTTACCTTTCAGACCAAACAACCAGGGGCGCGGGTCTGCCTGCGTCCCATGACCATGGATTTCCGCTATCCGCACGGCGCCGGACTTGACGCCTATGAAAAATTGCTGCTCGACTGCATCCTCGGCGACCGTATGCTCTTCTGGCGCCAGGACGGCATCGAGCAGTCGTGGAAGATATTGACCCCGGTGTTGAACGAGTGCGAACAGTGTCAGGGCCGGGAGCAGAAGCTCCACCTCTATCCGGCCGGCAGCTGGGGGCCGGAGGCGGCCCAGCCGTGGATCGACGCCATCCGTGATCACACCTTATCTGAAGAGCTTATCCATAAATAAGCTTTACGATACGCGCCACCGCTGCGCGCTGAGGAATATCATGACAGTGTATCTTGCCGCCGATGTCGGCGGCACCAAAACCGATCTTGTTATTTACGAGAGGGAGCGGGGACTGACGACTCCCCTGGCCGCCGCCACCTTGGCCAGCGCCGATTATGCGTCGTTTTCTCTCTTGTTGCGCGATTTCCTGGGTGCCAAGGGGCTGCGGATCGACCGCGCCTGCTTCGGCGTCGCCGGGCCGGTGCTCGACAACCGGGCGCAGTTGACCAATCTGCCCTGGGCGGTGGACGGGGCGGTCCTCAGCGAGGAATTCGCCATCCCCAAGGTCGAGGTGATCAATGATCTGGTGGCCCTGGGCCATGCCGTTTCCCGCTTGGGCGACGATGATCTCCTCTGGCTGCACCGGGGTCGGCCGAACCCGCAGGGCGCGATTGCAGTGGTGGCGCCCGGCACCGGACTTGGCATGGCTTTCCTTGTCCCGGACGGTTCGGGCTATCGTGTCTGCCCCTCCGAGGGCGGCCACGCCGCTTTTGCTTCGGCCGGGGAGGATGTCGATATGCTGCGTTTTCTGGTGGCGCGGGAGGAGACAGTCAGCTGCGAATTTCTCTGCTCGGGCCCTGGTTTGCCGCGGATCTACCGCTATCTCCGCGATGCCGGACTCTTTCCGGAGCCGCAATGGCTGGCGGCCGAGTTCACGGCGGCGCCCGATCCGGCGCGGCTCATTGTCGAGGCGGCGCTGGACGGACAGCGAGTCTGTCACATCTGCCGGGAGACCCTGCGCACCTTTGCTGGAATCCTCGCCGATATCTGTGGCAATTTCGCCGTCACCCTGCTTGCCACCGGCGGCATCTATATCGGCGGCGGCATCCCGCCCCGCATCCTGCCCTTTCTGAAGGATGACGCCTTTCCGCGCCGTTTGCGCCGGCGGGGCAAGATGGTCGAACTGTTGTCCGAGATTCCGGTTGCCATCATCACCACCCCGAAGGCTGCCCTGCTCGGTGCCGCCGCCTGCGCAGAGAGAAAATGATGGAGCAAAAGATCGTGCAAAAAGGGGCCATTATTCTGGTCATTGTCCTCTGTGTCGGACTGTTTTACGCCCTTGACCTGCAACGCTACCTGAGCCTCGCCTATCTGCAGCAGTCCCAGGCCGCCTTTGCCGAACTTTATGCCCGGCAGCCGGTTGCCGTCATCTCCGCTTACATGGCGGTCTACGTCGTCGCCACCGCCCTGTCCGTGCCCGGCGCGGTGATCCTGACGCTTGCCGGCGGGGCGATGTTCGGCCTGGTGACCGGCACCGTTATTATCTCCTTTGCCAGCACCATCGGCGCCACCCTGGCCTGTCTCGTCTCCCGTTTTCTGCTGCGTGACTGGGTTCAGCAACGCTTCGGTGAACGATTGGCGCCGATCAACCGCGGCATCGAGGAGGAGGGCGGGTTTTACCTCTTCACCTTGCGGCTGGTGCCGGTCTTTCCCTTTTTTCTCATCAATCTGGCCATGGGCGTCACCCGCATCCCGCTTGTCCGCTATTACTGGGTGTCGCAGCTCGGCATGCTGCCGGCCACTGTGGTCTACGTCAATGCCGGCAAGGAACTTGGCAAACTGGAATCAGCCGCCGGCATTCTCTCGCCCGGCCTGCTTTTTTCCTTTGCCCTGCTCGGACTCTTTCCGATTACCGCGAAAAAGGCAATGGGCTGGCTGGCGGCCCGTCGACACGGGTAGGCCGGGATTATACCGATCAGCAATTGATAAAATCGTACAAGGTCTTTTTTACCACAGAGCGCACAGAGGGCGCAGAGAAAATTTTTAAATTACAAATAGTTACCTCTTGGTGCTCTGTGGTCTCCGTGGTTGATTTTCTTTTTTTACGAAACCAGCAGCAACTGGAGCACGGTCCATGACACACTTTGATTATGATCTCGGCGTCATCGGCGGCGGCGCCGCCGGGCTTACCGTCACCGCCGGCGCGGCGCGACTGGGGGCGAAAACCCTGCTTATCGAAAAGGAAACGGCCCTGGGGGGCGATTGCCTTCACTTCGGTTGCGTGCCGAGCAAGACGCTGATCACCTCGGCCCGGGTCTATCATCTCATGCGCCATGCCGCCCGTTTCGGTCTGCCTGAAACCGAGCCGCTGCCGGTGGATTTTACCCGAATCAGGGAGCGGATCACCGCCGTCATCGCCACCATCCAGCAGCACGATTCGGTGGAACGCTTCTGCCGGCTCGGGGCGAAGGTGGAGTTCGGTGAGCCCTTTTTTGTCGACGAACATGCGGTCAGGATCAACGGCACCCTCGTGTCGGCCCGCTCCTGGGTCATCGCCACCGGCTCGTCGCCGGCCATTCCGCCCATCCCAGGGCTTAATCAGACTGCTTTTCTCACCAACCGGGAGATCTTCTCCCTCGACAGGTTGCCGTCCTCCATGGCGGTGCTCGGCGGCGGGCCCATTGCCGCCGAAATGGCCCAGGCCTTCAGCCGGCTCGGCGCCAAGGTCTTTGTCATCCAGCGCAGCGGCCAGATTCTCTCCAGGGAAGACAAGGATATGGCTGATCTTGTCATGGGCACCATGGCGGCAGAGGGAGTGGTTTTTCACTGCAACACCCGGGTGCTTTGGGTACGGGAACAGGGCGGCGTGAAGGAGGTGCGGCTGGCCGGCGCCGACGGTGGCGAGTTTTCTCTGAAGATTGATGCCCTGTTTGTCGCCATGGGTCGAACGCCCAACACCGGCGGCCTCGGGCTTGAGGGTATCGGCGTCGCGGCCACCGACAAGGGGATCCGGGTCGACAATCGGCTGCGCACCAGTCAGAAGCATATCTATGCGCCTGGCGATATCAACGGCGCCTTCCAGTTCACCCACGCCGCCGGCTATGAGGGGGGGATTGTCGTCAGCAACGCCGTTTTCCGGTTACCGCGTAAGGCCGATTACCGCTGGATGCCCTGGTGCACCTACACCGACCCCTAGCTTGCCTCCATCGGCATGAATGAAAAGGCGGCGCAGGCCGCCGGCCTCGATTACCAGGTGTGGAGCGAGGAGTTTGCCGGCAACGACCGCGCCCTGGCCGAGGGAAAAGAAACCGGCCGGCTCAAGATGATTCTCGATGACAGGGAAAAACCGATCGGCGTGCAGATCTGCGGCCCCCATGCCGGCGAGCTGATCGGCCAGTGGGTCGCGATGCTGAACGGCTCGGTCAAACTCGCCACCCTGGCCGGCGCGGTGCAACCCTATCCGACCCTGGCCGAGATCAACAAAAAAGCGGCAGGCAGCTATTTTGCCCCGAAGATCTTTTCCGAAACGGTGAAAAAAGGACTGAAGCTCTTCTTTCAGCTCAAGGGGGCGGCCTGTGATCCTTTTTCAGACCTTGCGGCAAAATGACAATGCGGGTAAAAGGTGAGCCGGCAAGCACGGCCGCAAAGAGATGAGAAGAGGATGAAAACATGAGGAAACGGGCATTGATTACCGGCGTGACCGGTCAGGATGGGGCCTATCTGGCCGAGTTTCTGTTGAAGAAGGGCTATGAGGTGCATGGTATCAAAAGACGCTCCTCCCTGTTCAACACCGACCGGATCGATCATCTCTACCAGGATCCGCATATCGAAAACAGGAATTTTATCCTTCATTACGGTGACATGACCGATTCCAGCAGCCTGGTGCGGATCGTCCAGCAGGTGCAGCCCGATGAGGTTTACAATCTGGCGGCCCAGAGCCATGTTGCCGTTTCCTTTGAGGAGCCGGAATATACCGCCAATTCGGACGCGCTGGGCACCCTGCGACTGCTGGAGGCGATCCGTATCGTCGGCCTGGAAAGGAAGACGCGCTTTTATCAGGCCTCGACCTCGGAACTTTACGGTCTGGTCCGGGAAACGCCGCAGCGCGAAACCACCCCCTTTTATCCCCGCTCTCCCTACGCGGTGGCCAAGCTCTATTCCTACTGGATTACGGTCAATTACCGTGAGGCCTACGGCATGTATGCCTGTAACGGCATCCTTTTCAATCACGAATCGCCGGTGCGCGGCGAGACCTTTGTCACCCGCAAGATCACCCGCGGCCTGGCCCGCATCAAGCTCCAGCTCCAGGACTGTCTCTATCTCGGCAATCTCAACGCCAGACGCGACTGGGGCCATGCCCGGGATTACGTGACAATGCAGTGGCTGATGCTGCAACAGGAGACACCGGAGGATTTTGTCATTGCCACCGGCGTCCAGCACAGCGTGCGTGACTTTGTCAATGCCGCGGCTGCCGAACTGGCCATGACCATAGACTGGCAGGGGGCAGGGGTGGAGGAAAAGGGCTATGATGCGGCGGGAAACTGCATCGTTGCCGTTGATCCGCGTTACTTCCGGCCCACCGAGGTGGAATCGCTGCTCGGCGACCCCTCCAAGGCGCGGGAGAAATTAGGCTGGGTCCCGAAAATCACCTTTACCGAGCTGGTCGCCGAGATGGTGCGGGAGGATCTCAAAACTGCGGAGCGGGATGAACTGGTCAAACGGCACGGCTACAGCGCCTATGATTATTTTGAGTGAAACGAGAGTGGCGCCCTTTTTGCGGAGCTGCCCGTGAACCGTTCATCGAAAATATACGTGGCCGGCCATCGCGGGCTGGTTGGGTCAGCCCTCCTGCGTTGTCTGCACGCCGGCGGCCATCACCATATCATCACCCGCAGCCACGCGGAACTCGATCTCACCGATCAGGCTGCGGTGGCGGCGTTTTTTGCCGCTGAACGACCGGAGTTCGTCTTTCTCGCCGCGGCCAAGGTCGGCGGTATCCTGGCCAACGATACCTGGCCGGCCGAGTTTCTCTACCAGAATCTGGCCATCCAGCAGAACGTCATCCACCAGGCCTGGCAGTGCGGGGTAAAACGATTGCTCTTTCTCGGCTCTTCCTGCATCTATCCCCGCAACTGCCCGCAGCCCATGCGGGAGGAGTACCTGCTCACCGGCCCCCTGGAGGCGACCAACCGCGCCTATGCGGTGGCCAAGATCGCCGGCATCGAGATGTGTTGCGCCTACAACCGCCAATATGGCACCGGATACCTGGCGGTGATGCCCACCAATCTCTACGGACCGGGCGACAATTATGATTTGGAAAAATCCCATGTTCTGCCTGCCCTTATTCGAAAATTTCATCTGGCAAAGCTGGCCGCGGCAGGCAACTGGAGGGCGATCGAGGAGGATGAGGCGGCAAACGGTCCGATCCCGGTGGAGATCAGGGAGCGGTTGCACGCTGCCTGCGTCGGCCGGCGACCATCCGGCGTCCTCCTGTGGGCAGCGGCAGCCCGCGCCGCGAGTTTCTGTACAGCGACGACATGGCCGAGGCCTGCGTCCTCCTGATGAATCTGCCGGAGCCGGCATTCTCCTCGCTTCTCACCCCGCACCTGCCGCCGCTCATCAATATCGGCTGCGGCGAGGATCTCACCATCCGGGAGCTGACCACCCTGGTGGCCGAGGCGGTGGGCTACGCTGGACCGGTGGAGTGGGATGCAACGAAACCGGACGGCACGCCGCGCAAGCTGCTTTCCGTTGACCGACTCTTTGCCCTGGGGTGGCGGCCACGTCGTGCTCTGGCCGAAGGCATCCGGCTCGCCTACGCCGATTTTCTGGCACGGGGCATGCGGTAAGGCCTCGATGACGGTCACCATTCTGCTGTCAACATACAACGGCGAACGCTACCTTGCCGAACAGCTCGCCAGCATCGCCGACCAGACCTATCGCGACCTCCGCCTTTTTGTCCGGGATGACGGCTCCACTGACCGCACCCGCGATCTCATCGAGCAGACCCGGCGCCACGGTCTGGTGCAGCGCTTCGAGGCCGGGGAGAATATCGGCATCTTCCCCAGTTTTTTTTATCTGCTGGCCGCAGCCGACGAGGACTGCCCCTACTATGCCTTTGCCGATCAGGACGACTGGTGGTATCCGGAGAAGGTGGAGACGGCGGTGGCCGCCCTGCAAAAGGTCGATGACCGGCTTCCCGCCCTCTACTGCGGCCGTCTCGCCTGCGTTGACCGCAATCTTGCCCCGCTCTGTCTCTCCCCCCTGCCGTGCCGGCCGCTGGGGCTCGCCAACGCCCTGGTGGAAAACGTCGCCAGCGGCTGCACGATGGTGATCAACCGGGCGGCGCGCCGGCTGCTCTTACAAACCAGGCCGGAGTGGTGCCTCTTTCATGACTGGTGGAGCTATCTCGTCATCTCCGCTTTGGGCCGCGTCATCTATGACGAGCGCCCGCTGATCAAATACCGGCTGCATGGGGACAACGACACCGGCGCGCCCCGCTCTTTTGCCCATGGCATGGTCCGGCGGCTGCACCGTTTTCTGGGCGAGGATAAGCAGACCTTTAAGGTGCATCGGCAGGCGCGGGAGTTCGTCGAACGGTGTGGGGCAATGCTTTGTGAGAAAAACCGGCGCATCGCCGAGGACTTTGTCGCCTCGAAAAAGAGCCGTGCCAGCCGTATCCGCTATGGCCTGGGCAAGGAGGTCTACCGCCAGCAGCCGGTCGATGATCTGCTGCTGCGCCTGCTGATCTGGGCGGACAGGTACTGATGGCCGCTGCTGGGTTGGGTCGGGGAGATGCCGCCATGCCATTCGCGCACAAGACCATCGCCTATATCGTCAATGCCGACTGGTACTTTGTCCTGCACTGGCTGGCCCGGGCCAGGGCGGCGCGGGACCGCGGTCTTGCGGTGCATGTGCTGACCGCCCTCACCGATGCGCGTCATCAGCGCACCCTGGCGGAGCACGGCCTTGTCTGCCATCCCATCTCCCTGGATCGCAAGGGCATGAACCCCTTGACCGAAATTGCCAGCCTGCTCCAGATCCACGCCATTCTCCGCGCCCTCAACCCTGACCTCGTCCACTGCATAACCGTTAAACCGAACATCCTCGGCGGCCTCGCCACCCGGCGGCTGGGGATAAAAACCATCCTCAACGTCACCGGCCTGGGACTCGCCTTTTCCGGCCGGACCCGGCGCGCCGTCATTGCCCGCCAGTTCGTCCGCCCCTTTTACCGGTTGGCCGCCAATCGCCCCGATTGCCGCATCATCTTTGAAAACAGGGACGACAGTGTGCGGTTTTCCCGTCTCAACATCGGCCGGCCGGGCAGTCATGTCGTCATTCCGGGCAGTGGGGTGGACACCGAAATGTTTGCCTGGACAGCGGAGCCTGACTGTCAAGAACCGGTGGTTCTTTTTGCCGGCCGGCTCCTGGGTGACAAGGGCCTTGCCGATCTGGTCGCGGCCGGGGACATCCTGCGCTGCCGCGGCCTGCGTTTTCGCCTCGATGTTGCCGGTATTGTTGACGAAAAATCGCAGAACGCCATTCCCTTAAGTCAGATCGAACGCTGGCACGCCGAGGGGCGGATCAACTGGCTGGGCACCCGCCACGATATGCCCGCCGTCCTTGCCGGCGCCACGATCGTTGCCCTGCCCAGTTTCTACGGCGAGGGGGTGCCGCGGGTGCTGATCGAGGCAGCGGCGGTGGGTCGCCCGCTGGTCGCCACCAGCATCAGCGGTTGCCGGGATATCGTCCGCCACGGGGAAAACGGCCTGCTGGTGAGGCCGAACAGGCCCGACGAGCTCGCCGACGCCCTGGAGACCCTGCTCCGGGACCGGCAACTGCGCCAGCGGTTCGCTCTTGCGGGCAGACGACTGGTGGAGGGTGTTTTTGGCCAGGAGAGGGTGGTCGCCGCGATGAATGCCGTGTATGAGGCGATGCTGGGGGAAGTTTGAAGTGCCTAAAGTGGCTAAAGTACTTCAAGTGCCTAAAGTCACCGAGGTCTACTCCAACACCGGCGGCCAGATGTCGAAATCGACCCCGCGTGCGGCCACGGCCCAGTTTGCCGCCGGCGGCAAGAAGATGCCGAAAAAGGACATCGGCATGATCTTCTCCACCTACGGCAACGTCTATGTCGCCAAGATCGCCATGGGCGCCAACCCGGTGCAGGTGGCCAAGGCCATTGCCGAGGCCTATGACGGCCCGTCCCTCATCATCGCCTACTCCCACTGCATCAACCACGGCATCGACATGGCCAAGGGCTTTGATCAGCAGACCAAGGCGGTGAAATGCGGACACTGGCCGCTCTACCGCTACAACCCGGAACTGGAGAAAGAGGGCAAGAATCCGCTCCACCTCGACAGCAAGGCGCTCTCCATCCCCTCCCGCCCCTCGCCCGAAACGGTGACCGCTTCGCCTCTCCGCCCCTTGTTGCTATTTTTCTGTTGCTTTTTGGTCAGGGAAAGGGCATTCTGACTCTATCTTTTTGTTCTGCTTCGCTGCCGGCAGGCACTGCTTTGCATGAAGGACGCAATCGCAGTGACACCTTCCGCCCGTATTCGGGAAAGACACCCGGGGGAGCGACAGACACTACCCGCACGATAATGAGGCTCCTGCAAAATGTAACAAAACTCCCCGTCAGTCACCATTTTAAGCGATGGAAACAGTCTGTTTTTGGAGATATTTCTTTGATTATCAAATGGTTAACCAGGTCTGACCCCGGACCCCCGCTTGCCGCCCCGGACAAAAATGAGATTCTGGCCGAAATCGACATCCTTGATGCGGAGACGAATGCATTCCATGAGGCGCAAGCCGCAGCCGTAGAGGATTTTGCTATCAAGGCATGTTTACCGGCCATTGCCCCCAACAGACGCTTTTCAAGATGCCTGTTTTGAAGTTAGAGAGTTGCTCGACGCAGGGAGAAGACGAGGGGATGAATATAAATCGTGGCACGAGGTCCTAAATCAGGCGACATCAATTGAAGACACTTTGTTACCATATACATCTCCTGCTCCAATTTCATGCAAAAAAATATTCGAGTTGGTTATAAGCGCACTTTCAATAAAAGCCTCTCGTTACGGGCAAGCTGGTTGCTCCGGCTTAGACGCGTTAGTTTATGTTAATTTACAAAATAAATTTCTTAATCCAAACTCATCTATAGCTAATTTTGACGCTCTCATTGCTCAGGGTTGGCGTTCAGTTTCATTTGTCACACCACCCTATAGCCATGTCATTTTTACACAAAACAATGCTCCAGTTTTTCTGAGAGAAAATGAAGGATTAACCAAACAAGAATGGAACGATCCAGATTCATTTTTTGAATTAAATTAAAGGCGGAAATATGGCTGAAGCTACAGTAATTTTAACAATCTTCGATAAAGTTTTAAATGTTCTCGGATTAATTAGAGACGGGAAAATTCAAAGAGATAACAAAATTGATAGTTCTCTTCATGCTCTCTACGCAGCCTTAGCTGAAACAAAAGCTTATGTCGTTTCACTTAATAGCGGAGCAAAGAAAAATCGGGAAAAAGAATATAACCTGGCAAGGTTATGGCATGATGCAAGCGTCCCGCTTCGCAATATTGACCAAGAACTAGCAGAAATTTGTTTCCTAAAGGGAAGCTACTGGCTTGAGCCAGAAGCATGGACTGAAGCAAAAATTCAGAAAAATCAGATGGCTCTCGATAATGTTTTTGAGAAGACAAAAGTTCTCCTTGTCGGCAAGTAACTTTATAAAATAATAGAGAAAAAGATAACGAACAAGGTTAGATTGTGCCTCGCTGCGCTCGCACAAGGCGGAGTTGACCAGGAAACTCAATGCTGACAAAGGGATCACCACCTACATTCCGGAACGGCAGAGCGAACAGAGACGAAGTTGGCATGGCGACAAAGAGGCCTGCCGGGAATTTCACGGCAATCGCCGCCGCACTCGGGGAGACCACGGAAAACAGTTGTCCCGCCGGCGTTCCGAGATTGTGGAACGAAGTTTTGCCATGCTCAAGCGAGGTGGCAATCTTGCCCGGATGACGCTTCGCGGTCTGGAAAATGTCAGTAAACGCTACCTGATTCATGCCGCTGCCTACAATTTGGGACTTCTCATGTGGGTAATCTTTGGACAGGGCACCCCGAAAGGGATGGCCGATGTCCTGCGGCGTCTTATTTTGGGTATTTTTGCCATTTTTGCCACATTATTTGCCCTGACATTGCCCGAAATATCGATCAGGCAGAGGTCTTTTTTGAAATTGGCGGACTTTTCATACGGCTGTCGGTTTCAGCCGGTGTTTGCTGAAATTTAAGATTTTTCAACGGGCTGTTAAGCCGTGTCGCCTCTACTTCCAACTCGGGAGACTTAGATCTCTGCCCGAAATGCCACAGAAGACAAGATCTGCCCATACTATTTGGGTAAGAGACAAACATATTCCAGAGGAAAATTTTTTTTTACCATCGACACAAGTAAGCGCCATGTCTCATGTCGATTTTTTTGTTTCGGTGAATCGGAAATGGCTTAGGCAATTACTAATCTACCCACGCTATATTGGCAAGAGCCAATTATTCAATTTGATATTTGCTTCATAGGAAAAAATAATGAAAATTATACCTCTACCACCCCAAAAACTACGTTTTATGAACGAAGATGATGAAAAATTCATCAAAATTGGAAATGACTGTTATCAACTATTGATTGATTATGGATTTAATAAATCATCATCAATACTTGATATAGGAAGTGGATACGGTAGGCTAGCGTATGCTATTTTTAACAATAGCAAATTCGATGGAAAGTATGTAGGAGTTGATATTTTACCGAAGCATATTGATTGGTGCAAAAATAATATTACACCTTATATTAACAATGTTGTTTTTGAACTATTAGACATTAAAAATGATAGATATAATCCTGCTGGTAAGATCGACGCAAGAAATATAAAATTGAATTTCAACGACAGCGAGTTTGAATTTTGTTCTCTTTTTAGTGTTTTTACTCATATGTTTGAAGATGAGATAAAAAACTACTTAAAAGAAATATATAGAATAATAAAAAAAGATGGTTTTGCCATAGTAACATTTTTTTTGCTAAATAAAAAAAGAATGAACAAAGTTGTCAATTCTGACTCTGGGCTAACTATGAAATATGCACTAAATGAATATACTAGATACTATAACAAAAAGGACAAATTACACGCTATTTCATATGATGAAAATTTCGTTTTTTCCTTGATTAAAAATCAAGGATTTTCAATTGAAGATTGTATATATGGACATTGGGCCGGAGGAAACAACATACATTATCAAGATACAATAATTATAAGGAGGTGACAACAAATCAAAAGATACATAAGCTTATGACATTTGACCAAAATTATCGATATTAAAAAAAACAGGAGAACATATGAAGAAATCAAGATCTATACATATTAAACTTTCTGCTTATATTGTGTTAGCGTGTTTATTTCTTTTTTCCAACAACTCATTTGGAAATACATACAATATACCAGTAGGAACAATTGCTGACCACTCGAACCCTAATATATCTGGTAGCATTGCTGACTACATAGGAAAGAGGGTCAAGTCGGCTTTTGGCCTCTAACCTCTCCCATCCCTGCCGCTCCTCAATGTCCGCGTGGGCACGATGAACCCTGCCCACCCTACCGGCTCCTCAGCAAAGCATGGTCGATTCGCTCCGTTGGCCATGATGGTGGGCACGATACAGCGGTGTCCACCCGGTGATGCCGTTAAATTTGGGTGAGGATAGGACGAGGCGTAGGGTGCGCAACGGTTTTTTCGTTGCGCACGCGGAATGCGTTGATGATGCACGGCTTCGGTGACCGCGCACAAAAAGGGTAAAGTCTTGAAAAAAAACACTCCGACAGGAGTTTAACCGCTACGGCTATTTCGATGCATAAAAACCATGTCCACCTGATAATAGACCCAGGAGAAAATGAAGAAAATCTTGGCCTGCTCATGAAGCGACTCGCTGGTCGACAAACCCGTTACGTCAATAAAATGGAAAAACGGAGCGGATCGCCATGGGAGGGTCGCTATAAATCAAGCCCAATAAACGCGAATGAATATCTTCTGGCCTGCTGCAGATATGTCGAATTGAATCCTGTGCGTGCTGGAATGGTAGAAGACCCCGGTCAATATCGTTGGTCAAGTTGTCCGGCAAAGACCGGGATTCAAGAGCAGTCATGGCTCGATTTTGATCCTTTCTACCTGAGCCTTGGCAATAGTCCAAGTGAACGAGCTGATAAATACAGAAAATGGTTACATGAAACCGTTCCCGAAGGGGAATGGAAATTGATCAGAGAAGCATCACAGCGAGGACAATTAACAGCAAATGTAAAATTTGAGAAAGAAATTTCAAAGAAATTAGGCCGTCGGGTAGAATTACGCGGACCAGGGCGCCCCAAAAAGAATAAAAAATAAATCTGTCCCCTTTTCTTGTCCCCTTTTCCGCTTAGTGCCTAAAGTGCCTAAAGTGCCTAAAGTGCCTAAAGTGGCTAAAATGGCTAAAGTGGCTAAAGTGGCTAAAGTGGCTAAAGTGGCTAAAGTGTTTGAAGTGCTTGAAGTGTTTCTCGTATTTCAGGCATCTTAGGCACTTAAAACATTTTACCACCGTTTGCGCAGCATGACCTCCAGGGTGAAGGGGGCGCCGTCGATCATCTCGTAGATGCCCGGCGTCTCGTAGTCTTCGTCAAACAGATTCTTCGCGGACCAGCTCATCTCCAGGCCATTGACGAGAAAATCCTCGATGGTGAGGGTCGTGTTGACGAGCCACACCGCGTCGGCGGTGGCAAGGGAGCCGAGGCGGGCGTTGATCAGGTCCCGTTCTGCGAAATAGCGCAGCTCGGTGACCAGCGAGAGCCGGTCCAGCGGCCGCCAGTGGGCGCTCAGGTTGGCCATGGTCTTCGGCCCCGGATCATAGGGGGAGACCACGTCCTCATAGATGTATTCCAGGGAGCCGTCCGGCCTGATGTAGATGGCGCTGAGCAGGTGATAGATCTCATCCGGACCGTCGTTGTCGAGCAGGGTCAGGTTGGCGGCAAGGTGCAGCCGTTCGGTGAGCTGGACGCCCCCCTCCAGCTCGATGCCGTCAATGTCCTGACGATTGGGCAGAGAGAGCTGGGCATAAGGGTCTTCCTTGATATGATCCTCGATGCGGCTGGTAAAGGCGGTTATGGCAAGGTTCAGTTTTTTCGAGGGATTGTAGGCGAGCTGCGCCTCCAGCGTCTCGATCTTTTCCTGATCGGGCTTTGCCGCCGTCAACAGCTGGCGCGACGACGGGGTGCGGTAGGCGGTGCCATACAGCAGTTTCATGATCACCTGTGACGACGGGGTGTAGCCGATCCCGGAGCTGAAACTGACATTATCCCTGTATTCGTCGTGCTCGTCAAAGCGCAGACCGCCCCAGGCCTTGATCCTGCCAAACTGATGGGTGTACTGACCAAAGCCCGACCAGAGGGAATCGCTGTAGTTGTCCACGACGAGGAGCGGCAGCAGATCCTCGTTGGCCGGGCCGATGAAATCGGGCAGGTAGCTTTCCCAGACCGGTGCATCCTCTATCCGTTTTTCCCGGAAGGAGACGCCGCCGGTGAGCAGGCCACGGCCGGTGAGAAGGGTGCGGTCATAGATCAACTCGGCGTAGGAGGTCTCCTCGCTGACTTCGAGTTGCTTGTCGATGATTTCGTATTCCGGCCGCAGAGTGTTGCGAAAGGCGGTGAAACGCAGCGACGAGGTGGTGGAAAGCGACTGGTTGGCCTCGATCTTGATAAAGGAGGACGGGGTATTGCGCTCCTCCAGCCAGGTGCCGTTCTGCTCGTCGGAGAGGGAATAGGGGTGTTGATTGTCGGTCAGGCGGCCGCTGATCCGCACCCGTTCCCCGTAACTGAGCTGGCCGCTTGCCTCCAGATAGCCGCTACGGTCGGTTCGTTCATCGCCGTACCGTTCCAGAGGGGGAACGGGGCGATCCTCCTCACCTTGCCAGAAGCGGACCAGATCGGCCCTGGTGTCGTCTTCCCGGCCACTGCGGCCGCTGACGGACAGGAAGCCATCCCACAGCGCATCCCCGCGCCCCATGTTCAGGTAGAAATTCCCCCCCTTGTCCTGAAAATGATAGTCGGCACCGGTTTCGACGCCGTTCAGATCACGGCCGGACAGGGGGACGACATTGACGATGCCGGCAAAGGCATCCGGCCCCCAGAGCACCGAGCCCGGGCCGCGGATGATTTCGATCCGCTTGACCGGCGCCAGGGAAAGATTGTGGTCGAGCTGATGGAGCGATTTTTCGCTGTCCGCACCGAGCGGCACGGTATCGTAGAGAAAGAGGGTGGAATTGGCGATGCCGCGCAGATACGGGCTGGTGCCCCATGGTTTTTCCGCCATGTGAAAACCGGGCATGCCGCCCAGAACCTCGGCCAGGGTGGTATAGCCATGCTGGTGAAGCTGTTCGCGGCTGATCACCTGGGCAATCGCCGGGGCCTGCCAGGCGCTTTCTTCCCGCCGCGAGGCGATGGTCAGGGCCTCGATGTTTTCGCCGACAAACATCAGAAGCGTCTCGTCACCGCCGACCGCGTCGATCTCCTGGCCGCCGGCGGCAACCGGGGCAAGAAGCGCGGGAAGAAGAACGAGGCAGAGAAAATGTGTCTTCATGGGGATCAAAAAACTATTCCTCCTTGAAACGGCCCAGCAGCACCCGGAACTTGGCGCGGCTGAGACCGAGCAGACCGGCCGCGGAGGAAGCTGGAAACCACCGTAATTCCCATTCTCCGGCCGATTGGGACGGAGAAAGGAAAGGGTGGCGGCGGAGATGCAGCCCTGTTCCCGGTCAAGGATAAAGGCCCGCTCCATGGCATTGGCCAGTTCACGGACGTTTCCCGGCCAGTTGTGGACGAGCAGCATCCTTTTGGCGCCATCGGTCAGTTCGATTTTTTCACCCCGGGCGAGCCGGGTAAGAAAATGATCGGCCAGGGGAATGATGTCATCTTTGCGTTCCCTGAGCGGCGGCGGCAGAATCGGAAAGACATTGATCCGGAAGAAGAGATCCTGGCGGAACTGACCCTCCTGCACCAGTTTTTCGAGATTTCTGTTCGTGGCGCAGATGATCCGGACATTGACGGCAATCTCCTCGTGCCCACCGACCCGCTGTATTTTTTTCTCCTGGAGAACCCGCAGCAGTTTGGCCTGGGCCTCGGCCGGCAGGTCGCCGATTTCGTCGAGAAAGAGGGTGCCGTTGTCGGCGTATTCGAATTTGCCGATGGTCATCCGGTCGGCGCCGGTAAAGGCCCCTTTTTCATGGCCAAACAGCTCCGACTCCACCAGATTGGCCGAGATGGCGGCGCAGTTGACCGGGACAAAACGGCCGTCTCGATACTGGCTCTTCTGGTGGATAAAACGGGCCAGCAGCTCTTTGCCGGTGCCGGATTCGCCGTTGATGAGCACGGCGGAATCACTGGCCGCCACCTTGGCGGCCAGCTGGATGATTGATTCAATTTCCTGTGAGGCATAGACGATTTCACCGCTGCCGGCGGTCTCCTGCAAGCGCTGCCGCAGTTCTCTGTTTTCGGAAATGATTTTTGACAGATGGAGGCTGCGTTCAATGGTCAGCAGGATCCGCTTGTCGTCAAACGGCTTGGTGATGTAGTCGATTGCCCCCTTTTTCATGGCATTGACCGCTGAATCGATGGTGGCGAAGGCGGTGATGAAGACAACCGGACAGAGGATGTCCTCCTCCTTCATCCGTTCCAGCAGGCTGATGCCGTCCATCTCCGGCATCTTGATATCCGAGATGACAATATCATAGGGGAAAGAGCGGATTTTTTCCAGCGCCTCGCGACCGTTGGCCGCCTGATCGGCAGAATAGCCGGCCCGGCTCAGCATGATGGAGAGCAGCTGGCGCATCTTGTCTTCGTCATCAACTACGAGAATGTGTACCATGTTTTTTTGCCAACAAGAAGTTGCCGTCTATCGTCTTTTTTTGTCTGTAAGTCGCAGGGGGGCAGGAATGCCGTGAAGGCATGGGCCAGCCAGGTCCGCCCTACGTGTTCAAATTCCGAGCAGGCCCATTTTCACAATCACCGTCGGCCGCATCAAGGGGCAGGGTAATGCGGAAACAGGCCCCGCCCGACTCCCGGTTTTCCACCTCGATCCTGCCATTGTGGGCGCTGATGACCTGGGAGACAAAGGCAAGTCCCAGGCCGGTACCGGTGGCCCTGGTGGTAAAAAAGGGTTCGAAAATTTTTTCCATGTCCTCCGTCGGAACGCCCGGCCCCTGATCGCAGACCGTGCAGACCCAGACCGGCTGGTGGCAGTCGGCGCGAATTTCAATCATCTCCTGCCCTTTGGTGATCTCCAGGGCGTTTTTGATGATGTTGCTGAACACCCGGGTCATCAGATCCGGATCGATGCGGACAAGGCAGGGCGCGTCCGGCAGGTCGAGCTGAAAATGGGCCGGCAGTCCCTTGGTCTGCAATTCGAAACGGGTGACGCAGTCGCGGATCAGAAGATTCATGTCCGTCTCCCGCAAGGTGGGGGAGGCGGGCCGGGCAAACTCGAGAAAATCCTCGATCAGCCGGTTCATTCGCTTGATTTCATCTTCCATGAAACTGACCATGGTGTTGTCCGAAGAGAGATCCATGTCCTGCTTGAGGATGTCGAGGGAGCTTTTGATGATGCTCAAGGGGTTTTTCACCTCATGGGCGATCATCAGGGAAAATTTACCCATTTCCGCCAGGGTCTTCTGCTTGACCATCTCCTGGCTGGCCTCTTCAAGGGCCAGTTTGCTTTTCTGGAGGGAATCGAGCATGGCGTTGAAGGCCTCGGCCAGTTCTCTGGTTTCCGGCAGGCTGCCCGGCGTCACCCGCAAGGTGAGATTCCCTCCTGCCACTGCCCGGGCCGCGTGGACGAGCTGATGCACCGGCTGCACCAGATAGCGTGACAGGAGGACGAACATGAACAGCGAGATGGCAAGCAGGCCGGCGGACAGCAGATAAAAGCGTTCGCGGATGATGTTGAGCAGGTTGTTGATGCCGTCCACCGTGTAAAAAATCTTTACCTCGCCGATGATCTCTTCCTGGGGGGCAGCCGACGGCGGTGACGGGGTATAAAAAGGATTGCCTTCGTCAATGTCGCCCTTCATCACCACCGGCGCTGCGGCCTGGAGGACGGTGCGTGGTTTTTTCCGACTCCCTGATTTTTTTGTGCTGACGTTGGCCAGTTCCTCCCCTGATTTGCCGCTGATGATAACCTGCATGATGTCTTCCTGGGCGAGCAGGTTTTCCGCCAGCCCCTCAAGCATCATCTGGTCGCCGATGAGAATGCCCAGTTCGGCGTTTAATGCCAGATAGCGGGCGAGGAAATCGGTCCGTTCTTCAAAACGTTTGTGGACAAAGGTCGACAGCATGTTGGTGCCGGCGAAAAAGGCGATGAAACTCGCACTCAGCAGAATGATGGCGGCCAGCAGGAGCCGGGTATGGATACCGATACGGCGCAGCATCAGCGCAGACCTCCGGACCCCTGATCAGCCGCGACGGGGATGTTCAGCTTCCGGCCGATTTCCTCGTTGACCCGCAGATCGAATCTGGGAATCTCGCTGCGGCACGCTTCGCCGGCCATTGTTCGCAAGGCCAGGGCGGCAGCCTGCCGCCCCAGCTCCTGATAGTCGAAAACAAAGGAGAGCAGGGCGCCGGAATCGGCAAAAAAACGGTTGTAGCCGATGGCTGGAACCCGGTGGAGAAAGGCCTCCTTGATGATATAGCTGACAATGCTCTCCGAGATCACCGTCCGGTCCGGGATGAACCAGATGGCATCGATTTGTGACCAGTTTTTTTCAAGAATCGCCGGGAGATTCTTTTTGGAGGAAACCGGCAGGGAGACAATGCGGCGGTCGAGAGGCGCTGCCTGATCGGCTGCCTGGCGGACAAAATCGGCATTTACCCCGGGATCGTGAAGAATGGCGATCCGTTTGGCCTGCGGCAGCAGCCGACTGATTTCCTGTAGCTGAATAGCCGGCGGAATGTTGAGAAAAACGCCGCAGCCGTTCTCCCCCAGCACCTTTTCCGGGTTGAGCATCATGGTGAAGATTGCCGGCGGCAGGGCAACGCCGCTGTCGGCATTGAGGAAGCGAGCGGCTTCCGGACCGATGGCGAGAATGAATGTACTTTTCCGGGCCGCCACATCGCGCAGCAGGGCGGGCCAGGCCGTTTCGGCAACGTCGGCCAGGGTCAGGGAGGTGACGGACAGCTCTGCGCGGCCGAAAACCTCCATGGCTCCCTCCTGGGCGGCCAGATAGGGCCGTATCTCCCGGGAGACGATGACGATTGCGTCGGAACGCGCCTGCAGCCAATCCTGGGGCGCTGCCGCAGCCTCATTGCTGATCAGTTCCGCACAGATCAGCAGAATGAGGGTCAGCAGGGCAGAGAGAGCGCTGCGCGATAAAAGGTGGAGCTGGGCTGTCTTCAAATCTGATGCAAATCCCGCCTGATGTTATTTTTTCAACTCGTAGCCTGCCTTTCTGGCGAATTCACTGGTGACCGCGTCCACGTCCGCCAGGTTGGCGACAACCCGGGGGGTGATGAAGATGATCAGTTCACTTTTTGACAGGTTTTCGCCCTGCTTGCCGAACAGCCAGCCAAGTCCGGGGATATCGGACAGAAAGGGAACGCCGGTGCTGGAGCTGGTCGCGTTTTCCCGGATCAGGCCGCCGATGACGATGGTCTGGCCGTTGTTGACCGTCAGATTGGTGGAGACGGAACGCTTGAAAAAGGACGGATACGATTCCCCACCGACGGACACAGCCCCGGACTGTTCACTGATCTCCTGATTGATTTCCATGCTGACCAGCCCGTATTCGTTGATGTGCGGGGTGACGCCGAGCAGCACACCGGTATTGCGGTACTGGATGTCGGTCTGGGTCTTGTTGGAGGTGGCGTCGTCATACTGAATCTGGGCGCTGGCCACCGGCACCTCGGTGGCGATGTCGATTTTCGCCTCCTTGTTGTCCGAGGCAAGGACCGAGGGCGAGGAGAGGATATTGACCTTCTTCTTCTGGGCCAGGGCAGTGAGAGTGGCGTTCCATTTGTCGAGCTGGCCGATGGCGTAGGAAAGACCATCCGAGCCGGTGGAGGCATTCCAGAAGGAGGGGGTTTCCTTGTCCATGTTGTTGATCTTGGTCCAGGACCATTCCACCCCCATTTCCATGTCGTCATCGAGCTGGACCTCGACGACGCTGACCGAGATCAGCACCTGCCGGGGCAGAATGTCGAGACGGGAGAGCACCTTTTCAACGATGTGATAATCACTGGGGATCGCCTCGATGATCAGGGCGTTGCGAATCTCGTCCTGGGTGATTCTGATCTCGCCGCGCAGGGTGCCGGCACCGTAATCGGTGCCGGTTGTTTTTGTCGTCACCGGTTTGGGGGCCGGCTCCCGGTTCTGGGTGAAAGGATTCGCTTCACCCTTGGCCGGCGGCTGTTCCGTCGGCTTTTCGAGTTTGAGCGTCTGCTCTTCTTCCTTTTGTCTGGCGGTGAAGACCGAGCCGAGCAGGCTCGCCATCTCGCCCGCCTGACTGTTTTTGAGAAAATAGATGTAGATGTGCGGTTCGACATCGGCGCTCGGGGTGTCGAGTTCACCAATCAGCTCCGCGATTTTGGCCATCATCCGGTCGCTGCCGGTCAGCACCAGCAGACTGTTCATCTTCTCAAGCTCGAAGACCTGCACCTCCTCCCCGCTGTTTTTGGTATAGAGATCGGCGAGTTTGGTCAGCGGTCCGACGATATCCTTGCCCACGACATGGCGCAGGGGAAAAAAACGGTGGCGGACGCTGTCGAACAGATCGACGTCAAAGGTGTCGATGAGGCGCATGGCCTTGACGAGATTGGTTCGATGATCGACGATGAGCAGGGTGCGGGAGGCGTCGTGGGCGATGATGCTGCCGTTGGCGGAGATGAAGGGGGTGAGGATCTTCACCATCTCTTCGGGATTGATGTGTTGCAGGGGGACAATCTGGATCTGCAGACCCCTTTCTCCCGGCGGAATGGAATCGGCGGAATCGGTCCGGACCTCGGAGAGCACGCGGGAGACCTCTTTCATGTCAACGATTTTGTAGAGATCACCCTCCTTGACCGCGGTCAGGTTGTTTGCCTCGAGAATCTGGTAGAAGAGGGGGAAGAGGTCGTTTTTGTCGAGCACGCCGCTCGTCTGGATGGTGACCTCGCCGATCAGCGGGGCAACCGGCATGTAGTTGATGTCGAGCAGTTCGGCAAAGACCATGATGACATCACTGAGACTGGCCTGGTCAAAGTTGAGCACCAGCCCGCCATCCTTCTCCTGGACTCCTTCCTGCCGTGGGCCGGTGTCAAAGGAATTTTTCAGGGGAGCGGACAGGCGCGAATTCTCCGCCTTCCGGGTGGCCAAGCGGGTCGGGGCGGGCTGCTCCGGGCGGTCCGTTTTTTCCCCTGTCAGGGCCGAGCCGCTGATTTTCTGCGCGTTTTCCTGTTTTTCCGTTGCCGGCCCTGCCGGAAGAGCGGCAGCGTTGGTCTCGTCGAACGGAATGGCACTTTCCGTGATCACTCCGGTTGCCGTTGGTGATGCCTGCGCCAGTGCCGCCTGGGTCGCATCAGGTGGCGGTTCGGCAATGGTGATCGTCTTTGCTGATTGGTTGTGGGTGGCGCAGCCGGTGGCGAGCAAAAGCAGCAGGCATGCCGGAAGCACCGATGCTGTCATATGTCGGGTCGGTTTCATGATCGTGGTTTTCATCGTATGTGTTTGGGTTGTTTTACCGGTCCGAACGGGGTGTCGATGATGATGAATCCTTCCTCATCTTCTTTTTTTCCCTTTTTTGCCGGTGGTGTCTTCGGTTCGGTGGTGACGACCGTGGGGCGCGCCTCTTTTTTCGGTTCCGCCTTTGGCGGGGCGGCGGCTTTTGGTGCTGTCTCTTTCGGTTTTTCCGCATCGCGCAACGGCACGATGAATCGTTGGTTCTTGTCCCGGAAAATGACACTGTCCCGGGTGATGTCATCGACCACGAGATTGGCGAGCTTCTCCCCTTTTTTGATCCATCTGCTGGAACGGCTGTCTTCTTCGGTCTGGACGGGATTGCTGATCAGCGCCGAACGCAGGTCATCGAGGTAGAGGATGCCGTAGACCATGATTTCCTGGCCATTGACGCGCACCTCCTGCTGGGTTGGTTGAGCCTCGACCCCGGATGGGTCGGTCTGTTCCGCCTGCTCTTCTTCCGGCGTCGGCGCGATGTATTCCTTCCGTTCCGGGGAAAAGAAGGTCCGTCCGGCGACGATCTCGTATGTATCCCGCGATTCCGGTGTTTTGGCGATGAACTGCTTCACCGTTGCCGGTGTGGTTTCTTTCTTGTCTATGGCTGGTTCGTTCTTCTGCGATTCGCCGCCGGACCAGAGGGAAAAAATCTGAACCATGAAGAGCAGGGCGAGGATCGCCAGGCCGATGTGCGGGGCGATTCTGTTCATTTCTTTTCCTCGTTTTTTTCGATGGCGCGCATGATGCCGGTAACGGTCAGATCGGTCTGCAGAACCCCTGTTTCCTTGTTCTTCACCTTGAACATCGCATCCGAAACCCGGAGAAAAACCGGGGAGGCGGCAATAGCGTACAGCATGTCCTTGAGCTGGCGGATCGACGCCGTGCCACTGATCTGCACCGGAATTTCCGTGTAGGGTTGCTCCTTGTCCTTCTTGTCCCGGTTCGCTTTGAGAACGCGCTGGGAGGTGATCGTCATGCCGGCGCGGGTGGCCATCTCGGCCAGCCGGTTCTGCAGGTCAACCGCAGCCAGGGCCTCGGTCGTGCCGCTCAGCAGGCCGTTTTCCGCCTGGGCGAGCTCTTTGCTCAGACCGACGAGCTGTTTGTTCAGGATTTCCAGGTGGGCTGCCCGTTCCTGCAGCTTCGCCGCTTTTTTTTCCATGGTGGCCGCCGATGCCGCCAGGAAAAAGGAGATAGCGGACGGCGACGGCGATAAAAAGGACGATTGCCACGGCAATGAGAATGTATTGCCTTTTCTGCTTATCAGGGATGGTCATGCGTTTCCACTCTTACGAGGACATCGGCGATGTTTGCGGCGATGCCGCTACTCGAGAAAAAGTTCTATCTTAAACTGTTCCCTGCCGGCTGGATTTTTGGAAATCGCCGACTGGAAGGCGACCTCCTTGAAAAACGGCGATTGTTCCAGCAGAGCAATAAGCTCCGAGGCCGATTCGGCCAGGCCGTCTATCTGGATCGCATTGCCGCTTAACCGGAAATTCTGAATCCAGGCAGTTTCCGGCAGCACATGGGTCAGTTCGGTGAGAACATCGACCAGAAAGGGCCGGTCATGCTGAAAGGTGTTGAGAAAATCGATCTTTCTTCCGGCCTCCTCGACCTCGGTAACAATCCGTTCATAAGCGGCGGTCGCCTTGGTCAGTTGACTGATTTCGCCATCCAGGCGTTCGGCGATCATCCGGCGCTGCATCATCAGGCTGCCGGACCAGGTGACGAGAAGGATGGTATTGAGCAGCAACAGGCCGAACAGGAGATAGACGCCGCGGCGGTCCGGTTTTTTCCGCATGGCTGTCGGCAAGAGGTTGATACGGTGGACCACCCGGCGCAGCCCCCTGGCTGCCAGGCCATAGGCGCAAAGCAGTTCAACCGCCGGCGCCGTGTTTCCTGGTTGCCAGATGGTCACCTCCACCGGGGCAGGGTCGGCGGCGGCCGGTGCAAGCAGTTCCTCCTTGCCGGCGATCAGCGTCAGTTTGTGGGTGGGGGACAGGTCATGGGTCTGGCACAGTTTCATCTCAGGGGAAAGAAGCTCGAACAGCGTTTTTGCCGGGTCGCAGGGAATCGACCGGGTGGCCAGCAATCTGCCCTGATGGAGCAGGGTGATTTCCATTGTTTCCCTCCCCGGCGCGGCAAAGACCGAGAGCGGTCCGGGGAGTTCCTTCTGCAGGGCCAGGGCGTTGGCCCTGGCGGTGGCGGAAATCTCAATACCGCTGATGCCGGTCCGCAGTTCTCGGCATAACTGGAGGTAGGGTTCCAGGTCATCTTTTTTTACGGCAACAAGGAGAATGGTCAGCACCTTGTTTTTGGTGTCTTCCGCAATAATCTGACAGTCGTACGCGATCTGACTTTCCGGAAAGGGCACATACTTTTCCAGCTCAAAGCGAAGGGTTTCGCGGAAGTTTTCCTTGACGGTGATGGGGAAGCGAATCGCCCGGGTAATGGTCTGCTCCGCCGGCATGGCGAGATGGATCTCCGGCGCGCTGATCGCATTCTCCTCGATAAAGGCATTGACCCGTGTCGCGATCTCCCCTATCCGTTCCGCCCCCGCAGCTTCCTCTTCCGGCGGCAAAGGGAATGTCGCGTGCCGCATCAGGGTGCAGCAGCGGATTTTTGATTGCAGCCATATCAGATTGAGGCTGGTGGCGGTGATATCAACGCCTATGCTGTTTCTGTCCAGTAACATTTATGAAGTGCCTAAAGTGCCTGAAGTGCCTAAAGTGCCTAAAGTGCCTGAAGTGCCTGAAGTGCCTGAAGTGCCTGAAGTGCCTGAAGCGCCGGCGTCCATCTTCTTTCCTTTTTATTGTATCTTCGCGAAGGTGCCCCCACACATTTACAGGGTTTATTCGACATAATCAAGCCATTGAATGATACGGAACCCGCCTTTTTGGGGGAATTGCACGAGAGCGGCAAGGGTCGGCTTAATCGTTGCGCCGTTCTGCCAGCCGGTTGCGGTGATTGTGTAATAACTGGAATATTCGGTGGTGATCATCGGCGCCAGGGTGCTGTAGAATTCTCTGCCGATCAGGGAATAGAGTTCGGTTTTTGAAAGGATATCCTTTTGCCGGCGGTATTCGATGATGGCTGCCACCGCCTCGTCGGTCATGTTGGGCAGGGAGCGGAGTACCTGGACCGACGCCGCGTTGATGTTGATCTTTTGAATCGTCTCCCGTTTGCGATTCGCCTCCCAGCCCGGCCGCCTGTTTTTTGACGTGTCAACGGGGTCGGCGTGGATGGTGACAATATCTTTCAGGCCCCGGTCGAAGAGCTCTCTGGTGACGCCGCGCACCAGCAGCAGTTCGTTGATGGAGCGGAAAGGGCCGTTGGTGCAGCGATAGGGCTGAGGCAGTGACATGTAATAGTCGTCTTCCGCCCCGTTTGTCCGGTGGAAAGTGTCCTTGTCGCGCCAGTCGCGGATGGAGTCAACGATGATATTGCGTTCGTCATCGCTGAGGTCGAAACCGGCCAGCATCATGCGCAGGGTCTCGGCCTCGGCCAGATTGATGTTGAACTTACCGCTCTCGTTGTCGATGCGGACCGAGAAAAAACCGTCGCCAAGGTTCACCGGCGGGATCTCCGCATTGACCCGCCAGGGTTGCTCCGCCTCGGTTTCGTCATTCTGCTGCTGCCGCGTCTCTTGCCGGGGTCGGGGGCGGATTTGTTCTTTCTGCTGGGCCATGATGCGGGCCACAGCCCCAATAATTCCGGCCCGGGCCAGGTAGTAGCCGGTCGTCTCGTCCCGGAAGTTTTTCGTGATGGTGATCTCGGTGCGCATGGAGTAACAGAACTGGCCGGCGATGACGGTCAGCAGGGTCAGAACCCAGAGAACGAGGATGAGGGCGATGCCTTTTTCGTTGTCAATCATGGTTATTCCGGTTCTGTCCATGCCTGCAGGGGGACAATGATCACCAGGGGCGTTTCCTGGTCCGCACTTTCCAGGGTGATACGCACGGCCTTCGGCAGGATGTCACCCCACAGGGTGGGATCCCAGAAGGGCAGCCACGGATCGACCGCTTCCTCCTCAAGGCGATCGCTTGCCAGCGGTGTCGCGTTTGGCTGAGGCAGATAGGAAAAGTTCATTGTCCGCAGCCCGGTGAAGAGCGGGGTGAACGCCTCCTCCGGCAGCTCATCGACCTGTTCGGCGGTCAGGTTCATAATCCGCATCTCATGAAAGAGCAGTTCAGCCGTTTCCTCGTCATCCTGGCGATCCTCAACGTCGCCGGCTCTGTAGATCACATGGACGATTTCGCCGCGATGTTCGGGCAGCAGGGCAACGGCGGAAAAGAACTCCAGGGATTTTTCGGTGCCGGCAAAGAAAAAATCTGCGCCGTCGCGATGAAAGACCTTTGGCAGGCGGATCGATGCCAGCTGGCGACGGAGCAGTTCCGGGACGATGCGGGCCTGCTGATTGGCGGCGGTTCGGATTTCGCCCTTTTCCCAGGCCCGGACCCCGGTCTGAAAGACACCGAAGCAGAGCGCGATGATGATCGCGAGTATCGTGAGCGACAGCAGCAGTTCGAGCAAAGTGAAACCGTTATCGTGCTTCATTCTTCCGGAATCTCTATTTTGGCCAGATGCAGGGAGGTGAGACGGTAGTGCTTGCTGCTCCGACCGGCCGGCCAGCTGACGTCAACAATGATTTCAAGGAGCCGCGGTTCATCGGGCGACGGCGGATTTTTTTTCTGATCCGCCTCTTCCTGTTCCTCGACAGTATCGGTAATCTCATGCAGGGCGATGTCGACCCGCCACCGGTAGGGGACAAATTCACCTTCCGTCGCGCCAAGCGGCAGGGTGTCGGCAAGCATGATGTTTTCCGCCTTTTCCCGGGCGAGGACGATGGCCCCGACATAATCCTCCGACAGCCGTTCCGACCGCAGGCCGCCGGCAAAGAGCTGCATGATCACGGTGAGGGAGATGGCGAGAATCATCATGGCGACCAGCACCTCCATCAGGGTAAAGCCTCTCTGTGGACTCAAAGCGGGTGGCGTCAGGGCGCCGTCGGTTGGTGGGCGACGGATCATAATCAGCCTGTTGCGACGATGCCGGTGAGAAAATTGACGGTGATGTGGTAGCGCCTTTTTTTGCCGGTCAGGAAAAAATCGCCGCCACTACTGTTGCCGGACGGGTAAAAAACGATGCGCAGGGTGCCGGCGCCGGGGAGGAGCGACTCCTTGTTTTCGCGGATGGCAAGGCCTTTCGGCAGATCGTAAACCTTGACATCCGGATTGGCGGCCAGCCATTTGTCGTCGATGGTTTCCTGCTCGTCGGCCAGGGCGATGAGTGGGCAGAAAAGAACCCGATCGCCCTCCTGGTCCAGCAGAACAAGCTGGGCCGCCTGACGGGACACGGCCACGTCCCGGGCATGGCGAAGGATGGCGGCGGTTTTATTGGCCGCGCTTTTTTCCTGAAAGCGGGTCAGCGAGCCGCCGAAAACAGGAATGACCAGGGTGCTGATCACCCCGACCAGGCCGAGGACGATGAGCAGTTCCAGCAGGGTGAAACCGGCCTGCCGGGATAATCGGCGCGCACGGCGTCCGGGCCGCGCAGTGCTGTCCGGTAAGGAGAGGTTGTCTTTCATGCCGGGGCTAAAAAGGCAGATCGTTCATGCTGAAGATCGCCATCAGCATGGTGATGACGATGAAACCGATCAGCACGCCCATGACCAGGATCATCACCGGTTCGAGCATGCCGATAGAACGTTTGATGAGATCGCGGACGATCTTTTCGTAATTCTCCGCCACCCGCAAGAGCATTTCATCCAGCCGTCCGGTTTCTTCGCCCACGGTGATCATCTGGATGGCAAGCGTCGGAAAGACGCCGATGCCGGCCAGCGGTCCGGCGAGTTTTTCACCTTCCTTGACCCGGTTGCGGACGCTTACGAGGGAGGTGGCGATGACCTGGTTGGAGATGATATCCTGCACCAGCTCCAGGGATTTGAGAATGGGGACGCCGCTGTGAATCAGGGTGCCAAGCGTCCGGCTGAAACGGGCGATCTCGATTTTGCGGACCAGATCGCCGGCCAGCGGCATTTTCAGTATTATGGTGTCCAGTCGCAGACGGCCGCTGTCGGTGGCGGCATAGCGGCGCACCGCAAAGAACAGGGCAACGGCAATGGCGCCGAGCAGCCACCACCAGTTTTTCAGAGTGGAACTGAAGGTGAGCAGCAGCTGGGCGGCCAGGGGAATGGATTGGCCCATGGTGTCGAAGATCATGGAAAAACGGGGAATGACGAAGGTCAGCAGGAGGATGATGGAGATGCCGCCCACTCCGACGAGAAAGACCGGGTAGAGGAGGGCGGAGATGATGTATTCCTTCAGCTCCTGGACGGTTTCCAGGAAATCAGCGAGCCGCCGCAGCACGTCATCTAGGATGCCGCCTGCCTCGCCGGCCTTGACCATATTGACGTAAAAAACGCTGAATGCCTTGGGATGGCGGGCGAGCGCATCGGACAGATAATGTCCCTTCTGCACCGAAAGGAGGATGTCGCGGATGGTGTCGGTAAAGCCGGTCGTGCCGCCGGTCTCGATGAGGATCTCGAGGGCGCGGTCAAGCGGCAGGCCGGCGGCGAGCAGAGAGGCGAGATCGCGGGTAAAGAGGGTGGTCTGTTTGGCGGAGGAACGGGGCAGCCTGCCGGGCAGCCGCAGGGAAAAAGGCATCGCCGTGCCGCCGTTTTTCGGGCGCTTGTCACCGGCGTTGGCGATGCGAATCGGGATATAGCCCATTTTGTCCAGTTCGGCGGCCACCGCCTGCTCGATCTCAGGCTGCAGAACGCCCTTGACGACCTTGCCGTGCCGATCCGTTGCTTTGTAAGTGAAATAGGGCATGGGGCATCACGCTGCAAGGGTCACTCGCAGAACCTCCGAGACAGTGGTGATCTGTTCCCGCACCTTGCGCCAGCCGTCCTGGCGCAGGGTCAGCATCCCTTGGGCCAGAGCGGTTTCCCGGATCTTCTCCGTGCTGGCCCGGGCATGGATTTCCCGGCGGATGGCATCGGTGACCCGCAGGTATTCAAAGATGGCGGTCCGGCCCCGGAAGCCGGTGTGCCGGCAGTCGTCGCAGCCGCCGCCGGCGGCGAAGGTGGTGGCCGCGATCTCTTCAGCTGACAGCTGCATGGCGCGGATCAGCTTGGCATCCGGCACGGTCGGTCCCTTGCAGGCGGGACAGATGACCCGCACCAGACGCTGGGCGAGGACGCCGAGCAGCGTCGAGCTGAGCAGAAAGTTTTCCACCCCCATGTCGAGCAGCCTGGTCACCGCGCCGGCGGCGTCGTTGGTATGCAGGGTACTGAAGAGCAGATGGCCGGTGAGGGCGGACTGGATGGCGATGTCCGCGGTTTCCCGGTCGCGGATCTCGCCGACCAGGATGATGTCCGGGTCCTGACGGACGATGGAGCGCAGACCGTTGGCAAAGGTAAAACCGATTTTCGGGTTGACCTGAATCTGATTGATGCCTTCGAGCTGGTACTCG
>CAZUZJ010000004.1:0-28913 GCA_964624225.1 uncultured Desulfobulbia bacterium
CGCCGGCCCACTTGGGCCGGTCGGCAAACGCCTGCGCGCCGCTCACCAGCATGCCGGCCAGCAGCAGCACCGCGACCCGCCGCATCTTCTTCCCAATCAAATGCATCCCACACCTCCTTCCCCGCTTTTTCCCGAAACCGTGGCCTGCGCAAAACAAAAATACCGGTTGCCATCCCTTTTCTTCCATTATTAAATAGGAAGGGAGAAAACACAACGGAAATGGATAACAACTCGCCATCCGACGCCCTCTTCTTCCGCTGCACACCGAAATGAAACAAACCGCCGCCCGCACCAAAAAACTGATCGCCGCTCTGCAGAACGACCTGGAAATGCTGTCTGTGCTCATCAACGCCATGCCGGACATCGTCTGCTTCAAGGACGGCGAAGGTCGCTGGTTAAGGGAAAAAAGGGCAGCGAGCTGGCCCGATTCTGCGATTTCTACCGGGAGGCCTTTCTCGGTTGCGAGGAGAGCGCCGCCATCACCACCGCCATCATCAATATTGCCAAGAGCCTTGATCTCCAGGTGGTGGCCGAGGGGGTCGAACGGCGCGATCAGCTCACCTTTCCCAAGAAAAACGGCTGCGATCAGATTCAGGGCTATTTCTACAGCCCACCGGTGCCGGAGGAAAAAATGGGGGCATTTCTCAGCAAAGGTTATGTGCAGCCGGACTGATCAGCGCCTGCCGGTAAATTTCCCCTTTTTGAGCTCTTTCAGCGAATAAAAAGTACCACGCCAGACGATACCGCCGCGCCACAGGGTGACCAGCACCGCCTTCCAGGCCATGGCAAGCCGCAGATAGGGAGTGACCGGAAACCAGAGTACATCGCGGCCTTCCATGCCGCTGTAGCGGGCCGCAATCACAAAAAAAGTCCCCTGCAGCAGGACAATGACGCCGTTCAGCAGGCGGGTCGGGCCATGGGTCAGCGCCAGGGCCCAGACCGGCCAGATACTGCCGGCCAGTTGCAGCAGGGTCAGCAGGAAAAGTCTGGTGACCCTGTAGTCGAGGGCGGCAAAGGTGTTTTTCATCAGCCCGCTCGACATCTCCTGCAAAGAGGCATACCAGGGCACCGTGACAAACCTGGTGCCGTAGAGGCAATCCTGACGAAGTCCCCGGCTCTTCAGCAACCGGCCGAGCATGATGTCATCGAGGGGACAGAGGCGGATCGGCAGATGGCCGCCGGCCCGGCGGTAGCCGGAGGCCCGGACCAGATTGAAGGCGCCGATGCCGATGAAGCTCCCGGAGGCAGGATCCCGGACCTGCCAGGGACGCAGAAAGGCGACCAGAACAACGCCGAATTCGAGCACCACCATCCGCAGCAGACTCGACGGCAGCTGGGCTCGGAAAAAGAGGGTGAGATGGTCGAGGTTGTCGCGGCCCATCGCCGCCACTGCCCGTTTCAAGGTGCTCGGCTCCAGCATCACGTCCGCATCGGTGAAGAGCAGCAGCTCGCCGCCGGCCCGTTCTGCCCCGCAGTGGAGGGCATGGCTCTTACCGAGCCAGCCGGACGGCAGGTGTTTGACATGAAGGACAGTGAGCCGCGGAGAACACCGGGCCATTTTTTCCAGGATGGCGCCGGTGGCGTCGGTTGACCGGTCATTGACGACGATGATCTCGAGCGGCTCATAGTCGAGGGCGAGCACCGAGCCAAGGGCCTCTTCGATGTGCTCCTCCTCGTTCAGGGCCGGGATGATGATTGAGACCGAGGGCCATCTTCCGTTCATCCCCGGCGGGATATCATCAAGACGCCGGATGCGGCGCGCGCCCAGGATGCCGTTGATCCCGAAAGTAATCAGTGCCGCCAGGGTGGCCAGCGCCAGCCAGAAAAAAAATTCCATACCCCTCCACCACAGGCAAAGGATTCATGACCATTTTCGCCGCGGGACAGGCAAATCCCGATCGACATTTTCCCTGTTTTTGCTCATAGTAGAAAAAAAGTCACTATCCAGCTTAGTGCCGCGGAATGAGCACAAGCCGGGGACCCCGTACCTGTTTCAGCAGCCCTCCAGATGCGCGACACAAGCCTGCGGGCGATACGTTGGTATGCGAGCAGGCTTGCAACAAAGCAGATGGGGTGCTGCTGGATAGTTACGAAAAAACGAGACATCGCCGCCATGGAAAAACTGCTTGACGCCACCCCCTGGAGTCTGATCATTATTGCCTGCCTGACCCTCGGGCTTGCCCCCTTTCATCCGCCCCACATCTGGGAAAAGCTCCAGATGCTGTTCCGGGGCGAACTGGTGCGGCCGCTGGACTGGTTCGACTTCATCATGCACGGGATCCCCTGGCTGCTGCTCATCGCCAAATCCGTGGTCGCCGCCAGGGGCACATGACAAATTGCAACCAGAGACAAGGAGCACACCCATGAATCCAGCCCTGAACTTCATCTTCAGCCGACGCAGCATCCGTAAATACGACAGCAGACCGGTACCGCCGGAAATGCTGCAAGACCTGCTGGAGGCCGGCATGGCCGCGCCGTCGGCGGTGGCCAAAGACCCCTGGCACTTCATCGTGCTGACCCGGCGGGAAAATATCGACCAGCTGTGCGGCCTGCTTCCCCATGGCAAGATGCTGCGCCAGGCCACTGCGGCCGTTGTCGTCTGCGGCGACATCGACCGGACCCACGACCGGCAGGAATCCTACCTGCTCCAGGATCTGAGCGCGGCGGTGGAAAACATCCTGCTCGCCGCCAACAGCCTGGGACTCGGGACATGCTGGCTCGGCGTCCATCCCCGTCCAGACAGGATGGCGGCGATCCGGGAGATGTTCGTCCTGCCCGCATCCATCATTCCCATGTGCGCCATCGCCATCGGCTGGCCGGCGGAGCATCCGGAGCCGCGCACCCGTTTCCGGCCGGAATGCGTTCACCTGGAAAAATGGTAACAACAGGGCAGAGGCATTGCATCACTTTTTGCGGCCGCGTCTCTCCTTCCTTGATTTTTTCCGCAGCATAGGCATAAGATAAAATGTAACTATCCAGCTTGAAACGGAAACGTTCGAATCGCGCCCCAGCACGGGAACTATGCAGCAGTGCCGCAGCTGCGCCGGCAAGCGCAGACTCCGCGGGAGGCCTGGCCGTTGTGCCCCGCAGAGGACACGGGGTGCGACACCATTTCATCCGACGAGGAATCCGATGGTTGAGGAAAACTTGAATCTGATCACCTGTATCGTACAGCGGGGCGAGGCGGACCGGGTGGTCGACGCCGCCCTGCAGGCCGGCGCCGAAGGGGCGACCATCTATTACGGCCGCGGCCGGGGCGTCCGGGAAAAACTGGGACTGCTCGGCCGTTTTATCAAACCGGAAAAGGAGATCATCCTGATCATTACCAAACAGCACCAGGTGGACGGCGTCTTCCAGGCGGTGGTGAACAAGGCGCAGCTCAATGAAAAGGGCAAAGGATTCGCCTTTCTCCACAAGATCGACCGGGCCATCGGTTTTCTCTGATCCGCCGGCCGTCTGTCGCTCTCCGCTTACCCATGTCAACGAATACCGGGAAACGGCCAGATCCATGTTGAAATATATCGCAGCCACCGTCCTGCTCTGGTTTACTGTCCGCATCAACATGGGCGTTGATTTACAGGCCTACCATCAGGAGCTAATCGCCTATCTGACCGACCACCAACGCCTGCTGTTCGCCGGTACGGCCGCCGGCTGCCTTGCCTGCTACGGCGTGGTCTACCTGATGGACCTCATGGGACTGCATTCTCTCATGTATCTTCTTTCCAAGATGCTGCTTGAAACCAGCAGACTGGTGATCAGCCTGGTCTTTGTCGGCGCGCTGTTTCTCTACTTCGACCTGGGGGCGAATCTCTGGCTCGAACTCGGCATCATCATGGCCGTTCCCATGGCGCTGCTGGCCACCGCGATCTTCTGCATCCGCCTCTTCGACTTCAACTTCCCCCTGCAGGACACTTTTGCCTCCTCCCTGGCCGTCCCGCTTTTTTCCGGTATCGTCATTTTCGGCTCCAGCGCCTTCGGGCTGTAAACGCAGCCCCGCCCGGGGCAATACGCCACAGCCGGGCAGGGTATTCTCCGCTGCTTACGATTCCGACAAAGAAAAGCAGCCCGGATATTTTTTTTCACCTCAGAAAGCCCTGAACACAAGGGAAAATATTTAAAATACAGCCAGTTATCTCTGTGTGTTCCGTGCTCTCCGTGGTTGATTCCCAGTTTTTCCGAAACAATCCAAGAAATATGTCGCTATTTATCGGCAAACCATGTATGGTAATTTTCATACATGTGCAGAATATGTTTGTAGTATGAAATTACGAAAAGATTACCGCACAATCCTCGCAAGGAAGTGCGGTTTTTTTGTTTGTGCAAACACGCTGCACCCGACTTTGCCGTACCGGCAGGTCGGACAATTTTCATGTGGTTCCCCGACGGAACCCTGTTCACAAGGAGTAGTACAAGATGGTAGAAGGTACAGTTAAATGGTTTAACGATGCAAAGGGTTTTGGTTTCATCGAGCAGGACGGCGGCAAGGACGTTTTTGTCCATCATTCCGCCATTCAGGCGCAAGGATTCAAATCCCTTACCGAAGGCGCACGGGTAACATTCACGATCGTTGACGGCCCGAAAGGCCCGGCGGCAGAGAATGTTGTCCAGATGTAAGCCTGGTCAGTGACCATTGCGAAAAACCCCGCATGATGCGGGGTTTTTTTTTGCGCAACAGTCCGGAACGGTGATGCCGGCAAAAGAGTCCCGGCCCCTGCCGCATCAGCGGAACAAAGCGACAAACAGGACAAACAGAAACAGAAAAATCCTGCCCTTGCATTTCTCATTGAACAGATGAACGCCCCACTGCACTTCATTCAACTCGAGGAGCACCCAATTGGCCAGAAACACCTATTCCTTTGAAAAACGGCAGAAGGAAATCGCGAAGAAGAAAAAGAAGGAAGAAAAACAACAACGCAAACAGGAGAAAAAACAGGGAGCACCGGAAGGAACGGCTCCTCCCCCCGAGGACACGGAATAATCCCCGGTCTCACTCTCGCCTTCGTCACGCTGCGCAGCTTCTCTCCGGAACTTCATACCCGCTTGTGGCCGAGCGAGGCGCCGTCGAGCACATCAGCATGCCCTGCCGCTTGGCTTCTACGGCGTCGTCAACCTATCGCCACCAGTTCAAGGGCAAAGGTGAGCTCCTGCCCGGCCAACGGCGGATTGGCGTCAAGAATGATATGCTCATCGGTGATTTCGGCGATCTGCACCATCACCGGCTCGCCGTTGGGACCGCTCAGTTGCAGCTTCTGACCGACCTGGGGATCGATATCCGGCGGCACCTGATTTCTGGGAAAAGGCATCATCAGTTCCTCGTTGCGCGGGCCATAGGCCTTGTCAACCGGGATGACCACCGTTTTCGACTCACCCTGCTCCATCCCCATGACCGCCTCCTCGAAGCCGGGAATGACCTGGCCCGCGCCCACGGTAAAGGCCAGCGGTTCGCGATTGACCGACGAATCGAAGACTGTGCCGTCATTGAGGGTACCGGTGTAATGAATCCTGACGCTGTCGCCTTTTTGTACGGATGACATGATTGCTCCTTATGATTAATTGCATGAAAACCGGCCGGGGGCACTGGCCCGCACCGCAGACCGGCAGAAGTGCCCACCATACCATAAAAAACACAAAATACCGCCCCTTTTCGCGGCTTTTTTGTCCGGGGAGGGACTCCGAACTCAGGCCCGGCGGGAAAACAGCCGCGCCACCGAGGCAAAAACCGTTTTCACCCCGCCCCACAACTTCGGCAGCACCCAGATCATGGCAATGATCAGACAAAGGAGACCGGCCAGAAAAAAAACGGGATGGGCCAAAGCGGCCCACACCCCGACAATGACCGCAACATCCTCGGCCAGGGAGGCAAACCAGTTACTGAAGGGTTCGGGTGAGGTGTTGATCAGCACCCGGGTGCCGGCCTTGGTCACATGACTGCCGGCCGCCAGGGTTCCGCCCAGAATCGCTGCCGCCACGACCACCGCACTGCTGACCTCACCGATGGCGCTGGCCGCCAGCATCGCGCCGGCCGGAATACGGATGAAGGTATGGACGGCGTCCCAGCCGGTGTCCACTCCCGGCGTTTTATCCGCGATAAACTCTGCGACGAACATCACTCCTGCCGCGCCCAGCACGAGGGGATCGGCGAGGACCTGCAGATCCGGCGGCAGCACCATGTTGCCGGTGGCCCCGAGAATCCCCAGGGTCAGGATGGTCGCATACAGATTGATACCGCTTGCCCAGGCCGCTCCCATGCTGAGGGCAATGGCTTGGATGATCGTCTGAACCTCATTCATACCGTTCCTCCATTACACTGATCTCACGTTTCTGACTTGGCATATTTCATTGAGACAACATCGTTTTCGCAACACAGTGCTGCTCCGATCTCCGCCATGGGGCGTAAAAGACGGAAGTAAGAAGGATTGACTTAATGACGTTTTCTGCCGGCTCCTGACTTCTGGCTTCTGAATTCTCTAAAAAAACAGCGGTCATGGCAGATATGATAAAACGTTCCCGCCAGGATTCAAGGACTTATTCCGAGCCCGTTGCGGCAATTTGCCGCGGTTGTCAGGGCCGCAGTTTCTGGTATATACTAGCGGGAAAGTGTCACCGACACCTCATCATCACTGGGAGATATCGCCGTGCACCCACCCACCACAACGAAAACACCCAGAATCACTGACGCCATTTTCACGGTGAACCAGCGCTGGGAGCTCACCTCGTTCAATCCGGCTGCCGAGAATCTTTTCGGACTGCGGGCCAAAGATCTTCTCGGCAAAAACTGCCACGACATCTTCGGCAGCGACAAACGATTCGCCGAACTCTTCTCCTCCCTCTGCCCTTCCGTTTCCGCCGGCAAAATCGTCACCGACTTCAACCTGGTCATCGAAAACACCATCACCGGCAAGCTGACCGCGGTACTGGCCACTGCCGTACCCCTTCCTGATCCGGACGGAAAACCCGCGGGCGCCATCGTTATCTTCCAGGATGCCGCCGCAAGTTCCATGTGTACCCGGTTGATCGTCGACAGCATTGCCGACGGCGTCTTCACCGTTGACCGCAACTGGAAAATCACCTCATTCAATGCCGCCGCCGAGGCCATTACCGGCTGGAAACGCGAGGACGCCCTCGGTCGTTTCTGCGGCGACGTTTTTCACTCCAGCATCTGCGGCAAAAGCTGCGCCATCGCCCAGAGTCTCTACAGCGGCAAACCGGTAGTCAACCGCTCCATCACCATCGCCACCATCAGCGGCGATCGCATCCCCATCAGCATCACCGCCTCACCGCTCACGGACCACGACGGCAACATCATCGGCGGCGTTGAAACCTTTCGCGATCTTTCTGCCATCACCATGCTGCAGAAGGAGCTGCACAAAAGCTACAGCTTTGACGAAATCATCAGCAAAAGTCCGGCCATGCAGCGTATCTTCAAAATTCTGCCGGAAATCGCCCGCAGCCCGAGCACCGTCCTCATCCTTGGCGAATCCGGCACCGGTAAGGAGCTGGTGGCCCGGGCCATCTATCATGCCAGCACCCGCAGTGACAAGCCCTTCGTGGCCGTCAACTGCGGCGCCCTCCCCGACACCCTGCTCGAATCAGAACTCTTCGGCTACAAGGCCGGCGCCTTCACGGACGCCAAACAGGATCGGGCCGGCCGTTTCGCGGCAGCGGAACAGGGCACCCTCTTTCTCGACGAGATCGGCGACATCCCCCATTCCCTTCAGGTCAAACTGCTGCGGGTCCTGCAGAACAAGATTTACGAACCCCTCGGCTCCAATGTCCCGGTCAAGGCGGATGTCCGCATCATCACCGCCACGAATCGCGATCTGCAGGAAGCGGTGGCCAAGGGCACCTTCCGGGAAGATCTCTTCTACCGCCTCAACGTGGTGAAGATCCACCTCCCCCCTCTGCGGGAGCGCATGGAGGATATCCCCCTGCTCATCGACCACTTCATCAAACGCTACAGCATCCAGCAGGGCAAGGACATTGTCGGCATATCGAGCGCGGCCCTCAATATCCTCATGCGCCATGACTATCCCGGCAACATCAGGGAACTGGAGAACATCATCGAATATGCCTTTATCCTCTGCCCCGGTGGCTTCATCCAACCGGAGCATCTGCCCGAACCCTTTAATGTTCCGGTCATCAGGACAGTCGAGGGCGACGCTGCCTCCCGCCAGCTGCAGACGCTGGAGGAGATTGAAAAACAGGCCATTTACATGACCCTGGAGCGTAATCAGTGGAAGCGGATGGCCACATGCCGTGAACTCGGCATCTCCAAGGACACCCTGCGGCGGAAGATTACCCGCTATAATCTGGAAAGCGAATATAACCGGAGCCTTGACGACCTGCCGGAGGAGCCATCCGCTCATGCTGACTCCCCTCTCAACTCCGATGCCTAGCGGAAACCGCAGGCAGCTGCCTTCCGCCGTTTTTCTGCACCGCGTCGCCCCTCCTCACCATGTTCCCGAAAGCCCCACTCAATCGGGAAGACTTGCTCTGGACAAAAGAGGCCGGGAAGGGTAGAGTTGTCCGTTTGCTGTCATTAATGACCATGCCACATCCTGCCAGCGGGGAGACTGTCAATGCGTATTCGTCCAAAAATCCTGCTCAGCATCGCCGTTCTTTCCCTGTGCCTGACCCCGCTTTTTTATTTCCTCTTCCTCCACATTGTCCTTGGCACCTTTGACCAGATCGAAAGCCGTTTTGTCCACGGCAACCTCGTCCGGCTGAAAGCGGCTCTGGAGGAACAGGCAAAAAACCTCGACACCATCACCCATGACTGGGCCAGTTGGGACGACACCTACCACTATATTCAAAATCGCAACAAGAAATACGAAGAAACCAACATCGTTATTGACACCTTTACCGCGAGTGCCAAAATCGATTTTCTCCTTCTCTTCGACACCGAAGGAAAACTGCTGCATGGCTCCTTTCTCGACACCGAACGCAACGATCTGATCCCGGTGCCTTCTCAGGTCCTCTCACAGCTTGCCGCCAACAAGCAGCTTTTTCATCACGCCTTTCCGGACAGCCATTTCACCGGATTCATCGTCCTGGCCGACATGCCGTTGCTGCTTTCCGCCCGCCCGATCCTGCGGAGCAACGGCGAAGGCCCCTGCAAGGGCACCCTGATCATGATGCGAATCATCAACGACCAGCGACTGGAAACGATCCGCACCATCACCGGTCTTTCCTTCACCCTGGACACTGTCAGCCCCCCCCGGATCCCCGCCGAGGACATTCCCGCCCTCGACGCACTGATGAAAGAACCGTCAGCCCCCATCCTCACCTCCCTGAGCCGGGACCGCATCGCCGGCTATACCCTGATCGACGATATTTTTCATCATCCGCTCTTCCTGCTGCGCTCCGACTCGACCAGGGAAATCCACATGCAGGGCCACCGAACTCTCAATTATCTGCTCTGGTCAACAATCCTGACCAGCCTCATCTGCTCCCTCGTTTTTTTTATTATTCTCGACAAGCTCGTTCTAAAAAGGGTGGCAAGGCTCAACGACGACGTCATCCGCATCAGCAAAACAGCCCATCCCGCCTCCCGCGTCCAGATCAGCGGCGCGGACGAACTGACCAGCCTCGCCTTTTCCGTCAACGAAATGCTGGACGCCATCGACAAAAGCCAGCTCGAACTGAAAGAAAAGGAAGTCAGGCTCCGCACCATCGCCGAGTTCACCCGCTCGGGTCTCTTCATCACCCAGGGTCCGAAAATGATTTATGTCAATTCCGTCATGGAACTGATCACCGGCTACAGCGCCGAAGAACTGTTCAGCGTGAACTGGTGGGACATCTTCCATCCCGATTATCGGGTCGCCCTGCGGACAAAAATCATGGAATCCCAGAAGGTCGGTGCGCCGCCGGAACAGTATGAGGTGATGATAATCAGAAAAGACGGTACCGAGGGTTGGCTTGACCTGCGCATCAAACATGTCACCTTCCAGGGTAATCCGGCCAGCTTTGCTGTCTGCACGGATCTGTAACTTTCCCTGCGTGCCTGTTTCCCGCCAGGCGCCCTTTTTCCGGGAACGCCATCCTCAACCATTGGCAGGGAAATTGCTTTAACACCCCCAACAAGTCGTTTTTCACCAAAACCTCTTTCGGTGTGCCCACGCGTCTGTGCAGAAGGAGAATAAACGGCAATGAAACATCCCTCCCAACGCTTGCATCGTTACGACTCTGCCTGTTGCTCGACACGTTCACGTTTCGTGAAGGCTGGCCGGTCCGGCCACGCCCTGCTGGTTTGCCTGAAAAGACCGGCTCCGTTCGTAATGGGTCGGTATCCCCTCAATTGACCTCTGACAAAAGGCGCGCCAATGCCCGCACGCAAAAAAACAAAGCACGTCATCTCCCCGGCAGCAACAAGCCCGGCCTCCCCCACCATGACGGCTGAGGGAGAAAGAGCCCATCAGCTCCACGAAGACGCCGACTGGACACAACGCTGCGACTTTTTCAAGTCCTTTATCGACGAACTGATCGAGCCGGTCATCGTTATCGACACTGACTTCAATGTCAAATACGCCAACAAGGCGGCCCATCTCCTCTCGGGGTCACCACACCCCTGCGCGGCTGCCGGCTCCTTCTGCCACAAACTCCTTTTCAACTCCGACAGGCAATGCGAACAGCTCGGCCAGGATTGCCTGCTGAAAAAAGTCATGGAGCAAGGCCGCCATGTCACCGTTGATCATGCGGTGGAGTATCCGGATGGCGAACGGAAAATCTTCGAGATTCTCGGCTCGCCAATCTGGGACAAGGGTCAAAAGCTGCTCGGCATTGTCTCCACGATCCGGGACGTCACCCAGCATCGCATCGATCAGAAGATGCTGGAAAGCGGTCATGATTTTCTCGAACTCCGGGTCCAGGAAAGAACCTCCGAACTCATTGACGTCAACCTCGCCCTGCGCCAGGAAATCAAGGAGCGCCAGGAGACGGAACAACGGCTGCGCTGGGCCAAGGAACAGGCCGAACTGATCTATCAGGTCTCGCCCTGTGCGATTTTCACTGTTGACACCAATCGCTATGTCACTTCCTGGAACAACAAAACCGAGGAGATCACCGGCTACAGTTATGATGAAATCAAAGGCCGCAAATGCGACATCTTCTGTTCCGAAAAATGCAGACTGTTCGATGATGCCGTCAACAAGCCTATCCTCAATCGCGAATGCAGCCTGCGGACCAAAGACGGCCGCCTGCTCATCACCACCAAAAGCGCCGATCTTCTCCATGATCCCCAGGGTAATGTCATCGGCGGCATCGAGTCCTTCGAGGACATCACGGAAAGGAAAATCATGGCGACCATGCTGCGGGCGGAGCGGGACAAATTCCACAGCATCATCACCGCCACTCGCCAGGGTTTACATATCCTCAATGCCGATTATGAAATCGAGTTCCAGAACGATGTGCTGAAAAATATCTTCGGCGACCAGATCGGCGCCAAATGCTACAAGGTCTACAAGCAACGAGACGAACCCTGCACAAACTGCCGCATGCACAGTGTCATGGCAAACAACCAGATCGAATACGCCGACGACATCATCTTTCACAGCCGTCATTACAGTCAGAGCTATGCCTCCTTCCGGGACATCGACGGTCAGACGAAATGCCTGGTCCTCCTCCAGGACATCACCGTGGAAAAGGTCAACCGGGCAAAGGCCATGCGCACCGCCCAGCTTGCCTCCATCGGAGAACTCGCCGCCGGCGTCGCTCACGAAATCAACAATCCGATTAACGGCATCATCAACTATGCCCAGCTGCTGCTCGACGATGCCGCCGCCGATGAACCACGAAGCAATCTGCTCAAACGTCTGATTAACGAAGGGGAACGGGTGGCGGATATCGTCAGCAAGCTCCTTGCCTTTGCCAGACAGCGGGACGAGGAACAGCTCCTGGACCAGGTCGATATCCGGACCGTGCTGAGCGACGCCTTCAGTCTCTTTCAGCACCAGTTCGCCAAGGAGGGCATCGTCACCCGCATCGACATGCCGGCGGAGATTCCCTCGCTGCACATCCATCCCCACCAGTTGCAACAGGTTTTTGTCAATCTTCTCAGCAATGCCCGCCATGCCTTAAACGAACGGTTTCCCGGCCCGCATCCGGAAAAACTCCTCGCAATCTCCGCCGATCTGCCAGGTCAAACCAACCACGCCATGGTCAGAATCACCTTCACCGACCATGGAATCGGCATTGCGCAGGAAACCCTTGATATGGTTTTCAACCCATTTTTTTCCACCAAAAAACCGGGTGAGGGCACCGGCCTGGGGCTGAGTATCAGCCAGGGACTCATCCACAGCTTCAAGGGACAAATCCATATTCAAAGCAAACTCGGAGAATACACCAGTGTAATCATTGAACTTCCGGTGTAAGTGACAGCGCAGACGCCCCCAACAAACGAGGCGCAATGCGGACCGCCCATCACATTGAAACAGCAGCGGATACCACAGGAGCAGCGTATGAAAGCCCCGGCAGCCATCAATGGCGAAAAAACTTTTCCCAAACAGGAGGAGTATGATTTATGGCTCACCCTGAACAAGCAGTATCAGTTTCTCTCATCAATCATTGATGAAGTCGCGGATCCGATCATTGTCATCGGCACCGATTTCCGGGTGAAATTCGCCAACCGGGCCGCCTGTAATTTCGCCCGGGACAACGCCTGCGTTCACGTGACCGAACCATTCTGCTACAAATTGATCTTTGATTCCGACCACCCCTGCGCCAAGGCGGGCAGAACCTGCCCCCTCATCATGGTGCTGGAAAGCGATTCCACCGCCACCATCGAAATCGAATACACCATGCCGAGCGGCGCCACCCGTTTTTTCGAGGTCCAGGCCTCGCCCCTCAACAGCCGGGACGGAGAATTCCTCGGCATCGTCGAATCATTCCGTGATGTGACGGACAGAAACAAGTATGCCGATATTCTGGAAAAAGGACATTACGAACTGGAACAACGGGTTTACGATCGCACCGAGGAACTCTTGAAAAGCAACAAAATCCTGGCAGAACAGATTACCCGTCGTCAGGAAATTGAAAAAATCCTGCGGGCGGAGCGGGACAAATTTCATTCCATGCTCATTGCCATGAAACAGGGCATGCACATTTTAAACACCGACTTCACCATCGAATTCCAAAACGAGGTGCTGCTCGATCTGCTCGGGGATACCATCGGCCGCCATTGTTTCGAGGTCTACAAACGCCGCAACCAGCCCTGCGAGCACTGTCTGATGACCGAGGCCATCACCACCGGCCAGGTCCAGCGGGCGGAAGAACTGATGAGTAATAACCGTTATTTCAGTCAGAGCTATGCCCCGTTCCGCGACATCGACGGCAAGATAAAATGCCTGATCCTGTTCAACGACATCACCGAGGAAAAGGCGTATCAGGCGAAAAAAATCCGCACCAGCCAACTGGCCTCCATCGGCGAACTGGCGGCCAGCGTGGCCCATGAAATCAACAATCCGATCAACGGCATCATCAACTATGCCCAGATCATGCTTGATGATATCGGTCAGCGCGAATCAATCCGACCAATCCTCAACCGGGTCATCAGCGAGGGGGAACGTATTGCCGACATCGTCAGCAAACTTCTTTCCTTTGCCCGCCAGGGGGACAATGACAGTCAGTCTTTTACCGAGGCCTTTCTTCCCGAGATCCTCGAAAACTCCCTCTCCCTGGTCCGCCACCAGCTTATCAAGGACGGCATAATTATTGCTGTTGACATCCAGCCAGATGTTCCCACCGTTCGGGTGCATCCCCAGCAGCTGGAACAGGTCATCATCAACCTGCTCAGCAATGCCCGCTATGCATTGAATGAAAAATACAAGGGAAAGAATAAAAACAAGGTGCTGGAAATCTCGCTTGCCAGCGCTGCAATAACAGGAAAAAGCTATGTGCGCATCACGATAACAGACCACGGCAGCGGCATTCCTGCGGAAATTCTCGAATTTGTCTGCAACCCCTTCTTCTCAACAAAAAAATCAGGGGAAGGGACCGGACTCGGCTTGAGTATCAGCCAGGGTCTGATCAAAAACTTCAACGGCTTTCTCCGCATTCAAAGCGAACCGGGGCAGTTCACCACCATTACCGTGGATCTGCCCGCTTACACAGGTGCTCACCATGATGGACAGCAACGACAGAATCACCCTGGATGAAGTGGCAAAGAAAAACAGCGCCATTCTGGTGGTTGACGACGAGGAAAGCCTGCGGTTGACCTTCAAGATGTTTCTGAGCCGGGAAGGATATGGACCGGTATCCGTAGCATCCTCCTATGACGAAGCCCTGGAATTGCTGCAAAAACAGCATTTCGACCTCATCATCAGCGACATTGTCATGGAGGGCTCCTCCGGCATCGACCTGCTGCGCCAGGTCAAGGAGATGGGCAAGAGATGTCCGGTGGTCATGGTGACAGGATATCCGAACATCAATTCCGCGGCCGAGGCGGTTCGCCTCGGTGCTTTTGATTATCTGGCCAAGCCGGTGAAAAAGGACAACCTGTTGCGCACCGCAAGAATGGCATTGCAGCAACATACCCTGCACAAGGAAAACGAACGGCTCTTTCTGGAAAAACAGCGCTATCAGCACTATCTGGAAACTGTTTTCCGCAGCATCAAGGACCTTGTCGTCACCGTCGATGCGGAGATGATGATCATCGACATGAACACTGAGGCCAGAAAATGGTTCGAACGAATCAACCCCAATGCCCCCCCCAGCGGCCGTATCGATGAACTGCCCTGTTTTTCCCAGATTTTTGCCTTTGACGCCAAAACCGTTCTGGAAAACGAGACCGAGGTTGCGGAACATCGGGTGGAAGTCGAGCTGGAAGGTCTCGGCACCACGGTTTTCCGGGTCAGCGCCGCCCCTCTGCTGACCACGGACGGGCAATTCCTCGGCGTCGTCCTGGTGGCGCGCGACGTCAGTCGGCTTGAGGCCCTCGAACAACGGGAAAGAAGAACCGGCATGCACCGTCTGATTGGAGTCAGCCGCTCCATGCAGACCGTCTATACCCTGATTGAGAATGTCGGCAAGGTGGACACCACCGTGCTCATTACCGGCGAGAGCGGCACCGGCAAAGAACTGGTGGCGGAGGCCCTGCACGTCGAAAGCCCACGCCGGGATATGCCGCTGATCAAGGTCGACTGCACCGCCATCCCCGAAAATCTGCTGGAAAGCGAATTATTCGGCCACAAAAAGGGATCCTTCACCGGCGCTGACCGCGACCGCAAAGGCCGCATCCTCTCCGCCGACGGCGGCAGCCTTTTTCTCGATGAAATCGGCGACATCTCCCCCATGATGCAGCTCCGCCTCCTGCGCTTTCTGCAGGAGCGCACCTTTTACCCGGTGGGCGAAGACCGGCCGATCAAGGTTGACGTCCGGGTCATTGCCGCCACCAATGCCGATCTCAAGGCCCAGGTGATGGCGGGCAAGTTCAGGGAGGATCTCTACTACCGGCTCAAAGTGGTGGATATCGTCCTGCCTCCCCTGCGCGACCGTTACGAAGACATCCCTCTGCTCATCCAGAAATTCATCGATCGCTTCGCCAAGCGGCTGGAAAAACCGATCCACGGCATATCAGACCAGGCCCTGGGACAACTGACTCGCCACACCTGGCCCGGCAACGTCCGGGAACTCGAACACGTTGTCGAACGGGCCTGTGTGCTCTGTTCGGGCGGCACCATCACCCTGGCCAATCTTCCTCTGGAACTGCAGGATCTCGAAACAGTGAATGCACCGGGCCGGGATACCCTGACTACGGCAACCGACCACCCCCTGTCCGACGGGGATGACAACGAGGAAGAACGCATTCTCAACACCTTGAAAATCACTTACGGCAACAAGGCGCAGGCTGCGCGCATCCTCGGCATCGACCGCAGCACCCTCTACCGCAAGATCCGCCAGTTCAACATCGATCTTTCCCAGCTGGAAATCGTCCCATAAGGAGGGAATCCGAAAAAAGGCGACGCGAAGCCCCTCCGCCTTTTTCGATCAACCCCTTTTATCCGCCAGGCCACATTCCCCACAACAAGGCGCGAAGCTTGCAGAAGGAGTGCATACGAGGCCAGGTCGGACAATTGACGGCACAACCAAGCAGAGGCGACCATGAAATTTACCTTTCGCAACTTCCTCATTCTGGCACTTGTTGCCATCGTCGCCATGATCGGCGTGAATTTCTGGAAAGCTGAAAAAAAACTGCCATACGTCGACTATTCGACCTTCCTCGCCCAGCTCACGGAAAACGAAATCATCAGGGTGACGATCGAAGGCGGCTCCATCCAGGCAACCGACAAATTCGACCGGCAATTTCAGACCTACTCCCCCGATATAACAACCATTCTTCCACGACTTGAGGAAAAGGGGATCACCATTTCCACCCGCCCATACTGGGATAAATCATCGCTTGCCTATTCCCCTCTGCTCTTTTTTCTCATCATGGGCGGCTGGATGTACTTCATGGCAAAACAACAAAAAGGCGGCGGCTTTGCCAAGAACAAACCACTCCTGACCCCGGAAAAACACCAGCAGGTCACCTTTAAGGATGTGGCGGGCATTCCGGAGGCGAAAGAAGAACTCATTGAGACGGTGGAGTTTCTGAAAAATTCCGACAAATTCACCAAGCTGGGCGGCAGAATCCCCAAAGGGGTTCTTCTTCAGGGCCCGCCAGGCACCGGAAAAACGCTGCTGGCCAAGGCGATTGCCGGGGAGGCAGGGGTTCCTTTTTACAGCATGAGCGGATCGGATTTCGTCGAAATGTTTGTCGGCGTCGGCGCCTCGCGGGTGCGCAACCTCTTTGAGCAGGCGAAAAAAAGCGCACCCTGCATCATCTTTATCGACGAAATCGACGCGGTGGGCCGCATGCGCGGCGCTGCCGGCTCCCAGGGCGGACAGGACGAACGGGAACAGACCCTGAACGCCCTGCTCGTTGAGATGGATGGCTTCAAATCCGGCGAAACGGTCATAATCGTCGCTGCCACCAACCGTCCGGATGTGCTCGATTCGGCACTGCTGCGACCCGGCCGTTTTGATCGTCAGGTCAACATTCTTCCCCCGGACGTCAAGGGCAGGGAAAAAATACTCACCGTCCATGCCCGTAAGCTGAAAATGAGTCCGAATGTCCTGCTGGCCAATGTCGCCAAAAGCACCCCGGGATTCACCGGTGCGGAACTGGCCAATCTCATGAATGAATCAGCGCTGATGGCGGCCCGGAAAAACAAGACAGCCATTGAAATGGCCGACATCGAAGAGGCAAAAGACAAGATTCTCATGGGCGCTGAGCGCAAAGGCATGGTCATCAGCCAGCAGGAACGAAAGGTCACCGCCTACCACGAGGCCGGCCATGCCATCGTCGCCCACATCCTGCCCGAAGCGGATCCGGTTCACAAAATCACCATCATTCCACGCGGCCGTGCCCTCGGTGTGACCCAGCAGGTCCCCCTCGACGATCGGCACGCCTACTCCAAGGAATATCTGCGCACCAGAGTCATGACCCTGCTTGGCGGCAGAACGGCCGAGGAAATCGTTTTCAACCAGTTCACCACCGGCGCCAGTAATGATTTGCAATCCGCCACCGAGATTGCCACCAGAATGGTGTGCGAATGGGGGATGAGCGATCTGCTCGGCCCCCGCGCCTATGTTGTCGCGGATCAGAGCTTTCTGCAGTCCGGGTCCATGAAGCGATCCTACAGCGAAAGCACGGCGCAGGCCATCGATGCGGAAATCAATGCCATCATCGAGGAATGCTACCAGGAAACCATGATCATCCTTGAAGGGAAAATCGCCTATCTTCATAAACTTTCCGAAATTCTTCTCGAATCGGAAACCATTGACGCCGAGGAAGTCAACATCATTCTGAAATGCAAGGAAATCGGCAAGCTGAATGAAGAGATGTTGCGGATGAAACGTCGTGAAACACAATCGCCGTAGCGCCACACATGTGTGGCAACAGAAGTGTGGCATGCAACACTTTTTGCCACACTTTTCTGTTGCATGATTCCGCAACACTGAGGCCCCATTCATCTTCATCATTTTTTTTTCTCCTGTCACCCCTGTCCGCCTTTTGCGCCCCTGACAACACCCCACCGATTGGCACTTTTTATGCAGCACGAGTCAAACGAGTTGGCACCGCTGCGCGATATGGCTTTTACGCATGATAAACATGAAAATTTCTTTTTTTCGTAAAAGCCTTGCTTCTTCATTCATTTTTACAAGAGGAGAGAGGAGATGAGTTTGAGACAAGGGAAATTGATTGGCCTTGCTGCAATGTTGGCATTGGCGGCACCAATTATCGGGACACAGAATGCCGATTGCGAGATATTTGAACTAAGCAGTCTTTCCAACCTGTATGAGGGGGTCAGCTTTGACCATGACATGCACATTGAGGCAACTGGAGAAAACTGCACCGCATGCCATCACCATACAGCCGGTACCCCCCCCGAAGATCCGAACTGCATTCCCTGCCACAAAAACAGCGGTGAAGCACCCTCTGCCGCATGTAGCAGCTGCCACGAAGCCGAACCCTTCACCTCGGTCAACATGGAAAAGACCGCCAGCACCCCATATCTGCACCACAAACAAAAACCGGGTCTGATGGCCGCTCTGCATCAGAACTGTCTTGGCTGTCACCAGCAGGCAGGCGGACCGGTCGGTTGCCAGGATTGCCATGCCATGACGGAAAAAGGCGAAAAATTCTACAGCACCGGCAAATATGCACCCAAGCCCGGGAAGTCATCAGAACATCATTGAGTTCGCATCTGACAGAATCAACCCATAGGTGAAGATATGAAGAAATTAGACAGAAGAAATTTTATCAAAGGCAGCCTGGCCGGCAGTCTTACCGTTGCGGCAACAGCACGCTCAACCACCAGTCATGCGGCAGCTGGAGCGTTTGGCGGCTACCCTGACAGCATGGGGGTTCTCGTCGACCTGACCAAATGCGTTGGCTGTCGCACCTGTGAAGCGGCGTGCAACAAGGAACAGGGATTGCCGGAACCCGATAAGCCATTTGACGATTATTCGGTCTTCGACGAACATCGCCATGGCGGTCTGCCCCGCCGGACCACGGAAAAAGAGTATACGGTGATCGCCCGTTATGAAGTAGAGAGCCGCGAGCAGCCTGTTTACCGGAAATTCCAGTGTAATCACTGCAACGAGCCCGCCTGCCTTACCTCCTGTTTTGTCAACGCTTACAAGAAAACCCCGGAAGGGGCGGTGATTTACGACGCGTCCGTCTGCGTCGGCTGTCGCACCTGCATGATCGCCTGCCCCTTTTATGTGCCGGCCTACAGTTATTCCAGCGCGATCAACCCGGTCGTCAAGAAATGCATCATGTGTTATGACACCCGTCTCAAATTCGGCCGGCCCCCCGCCTGTGTCGAGGCCTGTCCGCAAGGGGTCATGACATTTGGGAAAAGAAAGGAGCTTATTGACCTTGCCCATCAAATTATCGACAGCAAACCAGGCAAATACATTAATCATGTTTACGGCGAGACCGAAGTTGGCGGCACCTCGTGGATGTATCTTTCCGATGTTCCCTTTGAGGATGTCGGCTTCGACACCCATCTTGGCCCCCAGCCCATCATCAACTATGTCAAGGATTTTCTTGCCATTGTGCCGATGGTACTGACGATCTGGCCCGCACTCTTCACGGGCTTCCACCTCCTGGCTACCAGGAAACAGGCAAACAAAGATGAGTCGAACAAGGCGTAACAGGAGGGAACGACATGAAAAATTTAGCAGCAGAAGGCTATCAGCCCATTGATACACTTATCAAGCCAACTACCAACAATCCTTGGACATTTAAGGAAAAACTCCTGCTCGGACTAACCCCGGCCCAGTACTGGGCACAACTTGTCCGTAACCCTTTCAACTGGATTCTGGCTGTTATCTATGCAGTCGGCATCCCGATCACCGTCGGTCGCTTTATTTTCGGCCTGGGCTGGGTCACCCACAGCTCCTACGACTACCCCTGGGGACTCTTTCTGGGCTGGGGTCTGTTTGTCATGGTCCCCCTCTCCGCATCAGGCTTCATGCTCGGCACAACCGTAGAACTCTTCGGCCGCAAAGACTTCAAACCAATCGAACGACTCGGACTGCTGAACGGTCTTCTCGGCTATTTTTTTGCCGTTGTCTTCCTCCAGGTAGACCTCGGTCAGCCTTGGCGCCTTGTCTATCCGATGTTTGTTTCCCTCGGTCCGGCGGCGGTCCTCTTCCTGGTAGCCTGGCATGTCGCCACCTACCTTTCCGTCCAGATTGCGGAACTGGTTCCGGCAGCCAGTGAATTGATGGGCTGGGTCAAGCCAAAAAAATTCATCAAAAGCATCGTCCTTGGCCTGACTATCGCCGGCATCATTCTGTCCACTCTCCATCAGGGCGCCCTCGGGGCGCTGTTCACCTACGCTCCCGGCAAGGTTCACCCCCTCTGGTTCTCTGCGGCATTCCAATGGTTTCACTTCTTCTGTTCTTCCATTTTCGCCGGGCTTTCCATGCTGATTGTTGTCAGCACCCTGAGCAAATGGTTCCTCAAATGGCGCTGTGACAAAACTTTTCTCGACAGCCTCGATCGGTGCACCCTTGGCATCGCCAAAGGCGCCTCACTTGCCCTCATCACCTATCTCGTCATCAAATTCATCGCCCTGGCCCATGACAACAACTGGGGCCATCTGCTGACCGGCTGGGGACAGTGGTATCTCTTCGAGATCATCGTCGGCGTCATTCTCCCCCTGGGCCTCTTCACCACCGCCATCCGTACCAACCGGGCCGGACTCGCCCGCCTGGCCGCCTTTACCGCGGTTTTCGGCATTGCCCTGAACCGCCTGAACACGGCGCTTATCAGCTTCAACTGGCATCTCTATCAGGAAATACCGCACTGGCGGGAAGTGGTCATCGCCATCATGGTCTATGCCACCTATATCGTCGTCTACCGGGCGGTTCTCTATCGGTTACCGATCCTCTATACCTGGAAGGGTGACAGTAAATAGGAAAAATATCTCAAGCAACGATTCGCCGGGCGGAGCAATCCGCCCGGCATTCCCAAGGCTGACACCATGGCGCTTCCACTGAAAAAGACAATATATGCCGTTTATCTCGTCGTGATGGCAGCGCTCATCGCCTTGCTCAGCCTCGGCATCCGGCAGTATCAGCTTTATCATCAACACGAATCGATCATCAGCCGGACGGAAAGCCTTATCTTTCAGTTTTCCATCATCCGGGAGCATGTTGCCGACGCTTTGCTCGATTGCAGTCAGATTAAGCTCACCGGCATCTCGGAGGAGATGGAAAAACTCAACAGCAACCTCGGCGACATTCTGTCCAATCGCAATATCAGCGATGAATACAAACTTACCTTTTTAAACAGCATCGACCTGCCCGGCATCATTCTCCTGCTGCGAAAAATAGAGGCCGGCAGCAATGAAGAGGAAAGCATCCGTAACCTCAACAGGGAGATGCGCACCTTAGGCGAACGCCTTATTCTTTTTGACCGCCTTCTGGTCAATAACGCCAAAGAACGGCTCATCGGCTTCCAGAACATCATCATCGGCTCCACCGCCTTTGTCGTTTTCCTGCTGGTGACGGTGCTCATGCTTTTTCATCGCCAACTTATCCTGCCGGTACTGCAACTCGTCCGGCAGGGAACCCGCGGGGAGGAGAGGGGGGATTTTGCTGCGAATCTCAGCAATCCATCCCGGGAAATAACCGAACTTGCCGCTCTCTACACCGAACTCAGTCGGAAAGTGCACGATCTGCGCATGGAGCTGGAAAGGCAACGCGATGCCGCCATCCGGCTGATTGCGGGAATTGACGGTTTTTTTCTCACCATCTCAAGAAGCGGTAAGATCATGGACATCAGCGCCGGGGCAGCGCCACCATTAGCCCTTGCTTCTTCCGACGCCGTCGGCAGAGGCTGGCGCGAACTCTTTGTTGCCCCTCCCGCCCTGCTTCCCGCGGAGCTGACCACCACCCAACAACTTGAAAAGCTGGCGGAAACGGAACAGAACGTCGTTCTCACCCTTGCCGGTGAAGAAGAGAAGCCACAGGGCACCGTCCGCTGCAGCTTTACGAAATACGACGAGGAAGGCAGCGAAGCGGACAGGGTCTATTGCCTCGGCGTCAACCTCACAGACGAGGTAAACAGGATCCGGGAATTAGAGCTGTGTCTGCAGGCGGAAAAAAACAAAAAGGCGGAGATGGTGCGCATCTCCCATCTGGCCGTCCTCGGCGAACTGGCCACCGGGGTGGCCCATGAAGTCGCCAACCTCAGCAACGGCATCATCAACTATGCGCAACTGCTGGCAGACGCGGCGTGTGATCCAGATCAGGAACTGGAGCGGGAAAAACTGTTCAGAAGTATCATTATCGAGGGGGAAAAAATCGCGGGCCTGGCCCAGAATCTCCTTGCCTACGGCCAGGATGACGCACAGTCGCGGGAACTGGCGGAAATCGGCGATGTACTCACCAACTCCCTGGCACTGATGGGGCACTATTTCCGCATCGACGGCACCCGGGTCATCACCAACCTCGATAGAATTCCGCGCTGTCGCATCAATGGCCGGCAGATGCAGCAGGTTTTTCTCAGCATTCTCCATAACGCCCGCCGTGCCCTCAATGAGCGCTTTCCGCAAAAAGATGACCGGAAAAAAATGGAAATTTCCGCCCAGGAGGTGGAGAGAGAGGGCAAAAAGATGATGCGTCTTGTTTTCACCGATTTCGGAGTGGGAATCAGCACCGAAAACATCGACAAGGTGTTCGAGCCCTCCTATACCACCAAACCAGCCTCGGAGGGAGTCGGCATGGGGCTGACAGTGAGCCGCGAACTGGTGTTACAGCACCACGGCACCATTACCCTGGAAAGCAAGGAAAATGATCACACTGCGGTGATCATTGATATCCCCATCAATTGACAACAGCAAGATCTTCGGGAACAGTGCCCAGCTCGATCCGTTTGACCACGCGATTGGTGGAGAGGTCGACGACCAGGATCGAGCCGCTGGAGCTGTCGTTCACATAAAGCCACTGGCGGGCCTGAACGCTGTCCATCTCAAAGGGGTTGCCCCCGACCCGGATGTCGCGGGCGACACTGATCTGCCCCGGCCGCAGAATCGAAAGGGAGCCCCCACCGAAATTGGCGACGTAAACCTGATTGTTGTTGGCTACAAAACGACGGGGTTTGCTGCCAACCGTCAGCCGCCCCTTGTTTCTCCCGCTCGGCAGCTCGAAAATTGATACCGCATTGCTGGAGCTCTCCGCCACATAGAGGGTGTTGTTCTCCACCAGCAGACCATCAGGACTGCCACCTGTATCGATGGTCCGTACCGTTGCCAGGGTGGTCGGGTCGAGAAAAAACACCTTCTGCCCGTAACTGCTCGAAACAACGAGCTGATTGAGAGTTTCGGCAAAAAGCAGATACTTTGGTCGGGAACCAAGCCGCATCTGCGCCGTAATCATGCCGGATTGCAGATTAACGGAGAGCAGATTGTTGCCGGTCTCGTCGAGCAGATAGGCGGTTTTCCCATCCGGCGCAACGGTCATGAAAGTCGGCTTGACGGTAAGAGGCAGACGAAGCAGATCGATCTGCCGATTGGAGGTCAGCTCCAGCACCTTGATGGCGGACTGCCGGACGGCAAGCACATAGATCCTGTTTCTTTCCACGTCGGCGACAATGGAGCCAGGGGCGCCGGTGATGCCGATGGCGCCGCAAACGGCGTTGGTGTCGGTGCGGATAATGTAGATGGTATCAAGATCCGGGCAGGTGACATAGGCGAGATCGGTGACAATGGGGATCCGCTGCATCCCGACGTCCAGCCGTGGCGTGAACAGCGCTGTACTCTCAACGGAGTCTTCCGTATCCCAGGTCAGAAAAAGCGAGGTGCTGTCATCCCGGGCCAGGGTAAGATCCCCAGGAAAATCAACCGCCAGGACCGGTGTCTCGATGGCCAGGAAAACCTGTTTGCCATCCCGCGCCACCGCCGCCTTTTCCATGGAAAAGCGCAGGGCCTGATAGGTGCCGCCGGGCAGGCCGCCGCGGGCCAGCAAAATCTGGCCGCTTGCCCGAATTTCGTCGCTTGTCAATTCCTCGCGCGCCGCGGCCAATGGATACCAGGTCCCGTTAGAGAGCACCTCAATGCTGTGAATCTTCATCCACAACGAGGGGCCTTCGCCCTTGACGGCGAGAAACACCGAGAGACGACCATCCCCTTTCCGCTCTTCCATGCGCAGGAGTGTTCCCGTTCCGCCCGCTCCGCCGCCGGACTGACAGCCGGCGACAACCACGACAAGGAAAAGGGCAGCAAACGTCAGCAACTGGAATCTGAGGGGAAACAGGGATGTCTTCATGGCTCTTATTCCGTGAAAGGTCGACTTTGATGTAACCGCAAAAAAAAATCCTTTTCCCCACGGAGAGCACCAAGAACGCAGAGAAAATATCTTTCAACAACAGTGAGTTATCGCCGTGTGCTCCGTGGTCTCTGTGGTTGATTTTCAGTGTTTAGCACATCATCAATCCTTGGTTCTATGGCAGATCGCGCAGCCGTTATAGCCGCCGGCAGGCCACGATTTGTAGTCCCAGCGGAGGATACCCGCATGAGGTGTCCCGTGAGCGCGATGACAGGAGAGACACATGACAATGGCGTCTCCGGCGGCGGTGTAAACGGTGCTGTTGATCGTGGCGGTTGTGCTCGTCGTCCCCACCGGCGCAATAACGCTGTAAGGATTATTGGTCCCGCTGCCGCCGTTGTAGCCATCGTACTCACTTGATGTAGCCGCAGTGCCCATGTCGAAGTTGGTTGGATGACGGAGCCAGACCCCGGCGCCGAAGGAACCGCTGGCAATGTTGGCGTTCCCCTGATGAAAATCATTATGGCACTGGGCGCAGAGCTTGCCGACCGTACCGCTGCCGTCCTCAATTTCCGAACTGCGGTCAACCCCGTAATATTTGTTGTGTCGGCCGGCCGTTGGCTGGTATTCGTACAGGCTGTCCTCCAGCCCCTTGACCCCATAGAGAAAACGGTAGCTTTTCGCCAGCGTCGAACCATCCTTCCAGATCGTCATGTCATTGGAATGATGGCTGGACAGCATGGCCTCCACCTGGCCGCTCTTTGCCCGATCGCCATGGCATCCCAGGGAACCGGCGCAGGTCAGTTGGCCGTCGAGAGCGTCGCCGCCGGGAGGGTGATTGCCCAGCCGCGTGTCCTCCCCGGCAATGCCAGCAACATTGTGGCCCTTTGCATCCCCCAGGCCGACCCAGTAAAAACTGCCGCCGGCGAGGGTAGTGGTACCGGCCTCGGTGCCGGTGCTGTTATAGGTTGGCTCATTGAGTTGCAGAACATAAGGGGTTGCGCCTTCCTCCCCGCTGTTGACTCCGAGATGACAGCCGATGCAGTTGGTTTTCAGCAGGCCGGGATTGGGGGATTCGGAAGCCTGCCATGCCCCGTCCAGACGATTTTCCACCACTACGCCCCCATCCTGACTGTTGTGCATGGTGTGGCAGTTACCGCACTGTCCGCTGACCTTGGCACAAACGGGTTCAGAAATAAGGGCGAGCGACAGAACGCAACAGACACCGGCTACCTCTCTTTTCCGCATACCTCACCCCCTCCTCGGCTCAGCGGCCGAAAATTCCCACTCGGCCATTGCCCTCCTCGGTGACACAGAGACGCCCCCAGGGGTCAAAAACTATTTCCGCCGGATAATAGAGTTCCCCTCGCCCCCATCCCTTCCCGAGAAAACTGTATTTAAAATTCCCCTGCGGGTCAAATACGGCGACAGAGGCCCCGTGGCGATCAAGGACATAAACGTTCTCACCCTGATCAACGGCAATGGAGACAGGAAACCTGACATGGGCGGCAACAGAAAATCCCTGTTCCGGCGTACCCTCTCGGGAAAAACGCTGCACCTTTTTCCCGATCGGATCCAGGGCCCACAGACCGTTTTTCACCAGTTTGAAATCAGCGATACCACCCTGGCATTCGGAACACTCGAACCAACGATTGACACGCAATTCCTTGTCGATCACGGCCACCGCCCCGCGGGATCGATCAAGCAGATAAAACGTCCTGTTTTCGTAATCGAGTCGATCAGGAACCAGGGTCCTGTTGCCGTCCTTGAGGACATTGGTTGTCACACTCTTGCCCTTCACGTCAATCCGGGTCAGACTGTTCCGCCCCTTTTCCACCACCCAGAGGATATCGGCCTCGTCCCGCACCACGTCAAAAGGGGTCAGCAGTTTCCCCTCCGCGCTGAAGGCATGGAGAAACGCCCCATCCCGCTCAAAAGACAACAGTCTGTTGCCGCCGCTGTCCACGACATAATACCGCTGCCGCTCGCCATCGACATAGAGGGCGGTCGGCATCTTCAACGCCTGTCCGGAAGCGGCGCCATCCAGGGTCGCCTGCCATGACCATGCGCCAGCTGCCCGGGAAACGGACGGATAAAAGACAGATGCACAGGCCAGCAGAAAAGCGGCCGCTCCCACCATTTTTTTCATAAGCTGCATACCATTCACCTCGTGATGACCGCGACACCCCTTTCCCGCCGGAACGAAGCACACCTTCGTCATCCCTGATAATTAAAACCGTCTTGCGCGCAACAAACCCGATAAGGCATTACCCCAGGGCAGCGGGAGCATCAGTATTTCGCATGACACTGGATGCAGAGATCCTTGGTCCCACTGAAAACCAGGTGGTACTTGAAATCAGATCCCATCGGCGTATGGCAGCTGACACAGTGGACCATCTGACCGGAGCGGGGATCACGCACCTTCTCCCCAACCGGATGGGTGAATTTGCCCTGATCCTCATGACAGCGGGTACAAACCGTGTTGCCGTCACCCCTGAGCATGGCGAGCTCATTGGAGCCGTGGACGTCATGGCATTCGGTGCATGCCCCGGCATTCTTGTGACGGTAAAGCTTGGCATCATAGTAGGCCATGGAATCGGCATGACAGTTCCGGCAGACCTGACCTTCTCCGCCAAGCAGCATTTTCCTGTCGTCGGCCGCATGGGGCGAATGACAGCGGGTGCACGTATTCCGCGCCGAACCGGTCAAATGACTGTGAATCTGATTCATTTTATCGGCAACCGCAGCGTGGCAGCTCAAACAAACCGCCGTGCCGTTCTCCTCCTTGCCGCCGCCGTGGCAATCATTGCAACCTTTGGCAAAGGGAGCATGCAGAACATTACGGACCAGACCTTGCCGGTCGCTACCATGGGGACTGTGACAGGACAGGCAGTTTGTCACCGCGGCAGGATAGTTCGGGTGCCGGGCCGTGATCGTACCGGCAGGGTGGCAGGACAGGCAGACCTTGTCCGGTTCGTCCTTCAACAACTGATTGAACTCCGACTGATGGGGCCGGTGACAGGAAAAACACTGGCCCTTTCCATAGGGGGCATGGGTGTATTTGAATTTTTTCGGCAGTTTCTCATGGCACCCATAGCAGGTTTCCGTCAGCTGGTCGCGCAACAGTCCCTGCCTGCTACTGGCATGGGGCTCATGGCAGGACAGACACTGGCCGGAACGCACCGGCTGATGGACGGTTCCCTGACTGAAAGCCTTCTTTTCCCGTTGATGACATTCATAACAGAGATCAGCCCCTTCCCGGTGCAGCAACCCCTTGAAATGGGCGACATGGGGATTATGGCAGCCGTTGCACTGGCCGTTGCGCAACGGTTGATGGACGACCGTGTTGGCGAATTTTTCCTTTTTGTGACAATTGAAGCATGCGGTTTCTGCAACCGCATGCCCGGGCAGAAAAAAGACGGCGAGAACGACAAGGTAAAACAGACGACGATGAGATAGCATTATTTTCCGCCCTCCCCGGGATGACATGGACGACACTGGCCCTGGGCAAATGGATTATGACTGACCGGAAAGAGCAATCCTTTGGTCGGGCCGCCATGGGGATCATGGCATCCGAGACAGGAATCACTGCCCGGACGAATATTCTGATGGACGCCGAGAAAACGGGAATCATTGATGTTATGACAATCAGCGCAGAGCGCCCCCCCATTTTTCTTCAGAATACCCTTGGTTGCCGAAGCATGGGGATCATGGCAGGTGGTGCAGTTTTCCCTGGCCGGCTGATGGGCAACGCCCTCCTGCCAGTATCTGGAGATCTCCTCATGACAGCCGAGGCAGAGGTCGGGCTGATTTTTCTTCAGGATTTTCGGCTGGTCGGAACCATGAGCAGCATGGCAGGAGCCGCAGCTCTGGTTGGCAACCGGGGTATGAACGTGCGTTGCCTCGGTGATGGTGCGCGCCATGTCAGCATGACAGGAAAGACACAGTTCTCCGGGATCGCTGGTCAGATTGTAGGCAAAATCACCGGCATGGGCCGCATGGCAGGTTCGGCAATTTTTCCGGGCAAACGGTTCATGCGCCGTGGCCGCTGCCGCCGCCTTTTCCAGGGTCTGATGGCAGGTAAAGCACAGCTTGCCGCCGGCCTCCGTCTCCTTCAGAAGTTTAGCCTTTTCCCCCTGATGCGGATTATGGCACCCGCTGCAGTTGCCACCGGCAAAGGGGGTATGCAGGCTGAAGCTGCCCATATCGCGCGCTGCTGTTTGATGGCAGGTCAGACAGAGAATCTTTTCGTTTTCAACGAGCAGTTTTTTCTCGTTGCTCTGGTGCGGTTGGTGACAATCAAGACATTTCCCTTGAGATGCGGGCGGATGCCCGCCTCTGCCTTTGCCGAATGAAGACCGGTCATGACAGGCAAAACAGAGCTCACCACCATCAGCAACGAGCAGGGCCTCACTGGCGGCGGCATGGCCGACATGGCAGGCGAGACAGTCGCCTTTCGTGAAGGGGGCATGCGTGCTTTTTGCAGGGGTACTTTTCGCCGTCTCCCCCGCAGGCTCCTTCTCATGGCAGGTGAGGCACACCTTCTCCGGGGAACGGGCGAACATGTTCCGGTGATCGCTGGCATGGGGCGC